>NZ_FPLG01000092.1:0-1121 GCF_900120065.1 Moritella viscosa | reverse complement strand
CCTCTATCACCGACCACTATTCGAAAAGCCTGCTCATTGAGCAGGCTTTTTTCGTTTCTGATATTCTACGCGACTTCCTGCATTAATAGTTCTGTTAATTCGTTGCCTTGTTGCTGTATTTCTTGTAGTTGCATAAGTAACACTTCTGGGTCGATATTTAAATGTTGCGCAAGTGCTTGTGGAAAGCGGTGTATGATCATAGATGCTGGTACGCCTGCATTGGTTGCAAAATTAACAAATACGGCAAGGCGAATCAGTACGGCTTCATCTGAAGCCTGTTCATATGAAAGTGGATCGAGTTGTTGGTGTATCGCTTTCGAGAAGGTCTCAGTAAAATTCCATTGTTTTGTGAGCTCAAGGCCTACATCTGTAAAGTCAAAATTGAGAATCGCGTGCTGGGCTTCAATACGGCTTTGCCCTTGTGCTTGACTGAGAGCGATAAGGCTAGCTTCTTCTGGTAGTGCACTTTGGATCAGTAATTCCCCTATATTATGCAGTAAGCTACAAGTGAAAACGATTTCCGGATCAAGTCGGGTTTGCTTTGCTATAGATTTGGCTATTTGCGCAACTTGAAAAGAGTTACGCCAAAATTCACTGATATCAAAGTCATTCTCACGCTTAAAATTATTTACTAGGCTACTGGCTATGACTAATGAACGTAACTTATTGAGACCGAGCTTGATCGCTGCTTGCTCTATTGATTCTACATGTTGACCGCGGGAATAAGCGACTGAGTTGGCCATTTTTAATACTTTTGCTGTGATAACTGGATCCATAGCTATTCTGCTGGCGATTTTATCGAGTCCGATATTTGTTTGATTAAAGCTGGTTATCATTTCTTGTAATAATTGCGGTATAACGGGTGGCTGTTTCAGTTTCGAGAATAAATATTCGACGTTCACATTGTGACTCCCTGTCATTGTGATTTTGGATATATAGCGATGATTAGAATCAAGTTAATACTAAAGAATGAATATAATATATTTTATTAGCGCAGACTTCACACTTATTTTAAGTACTGATGGGACACTTGGTCATTTATCCGTTTTACCTCTCAAACTCACGGCTTGGTTATTTCCCTGAGTAAGTGAATGTGGTTTTATATGTCTGTAATATATTTC
>NZ_FPLG01000085.1:0-71887 GCF_900120065.1 Moritella viscosa | reverse complement strand
CATGATGAAGATAAGCACCATGATGAAGATAAGCACCATGATGAAGATAAGCACCATGATGAAGATAAGCATCATGATGAAGACGGACATGCTGCGTTTGAAATAAGCTATCAGTACCATTGTGAGAATGTTGCATCACTCTCTAAAATAAAAACCAGCTGGTTTAAGTATTTTCCGAATACGCAAGAGATTCATGTCAATTTGCTAATGGAGCAGAGCCAAAAAGTGCTCGAGCTTACAACAACCAATACTGACATTAATTTTTAACTCATTGCATGAATACTCAGCAAGTGAGTCCTAATTTGCTTGCTGAGTATGGGATAACATATGACAGACTTCCAAAGCCCCTTGATTGAAACATCAGAGATATTTGCTATGAGCCAGAAAAAAGAAATGCCAGTGGCCATTGAATTAAAAGATGTACAATTTCGTTGGCCTAAAGCCGACCACATTATTTTAGATATTCCAGCGTTTACGATCCGTTCACAACAACATCTATTTGTGAGGGGACCAAGTGGCTCTGGCAAGTCGACTTTGCTGAGTTTATTGACTGCGATAAATACCCCAGAAAAAGGTCGGATCAGCTTATTGGGCACCGATATTTGTCAGCTTAAACCACGCCAGAGAGATCAATTTAGAGCTGATAATATTGGTTACATTTTTCAACAATTTAATTTATTACCTTATTTAAGCGTGGTGGATAATGTCTGTCTTGCTTGTGAATTTTCCAGCAAACGTAAACAAAAAATCATTACCAAGTATTCATCCGCAAAAGATCCTATTCGCAGAGAAGCTATTCGTTTACTCACCGCTTTAAATTTACCAACGGACATACAAAATCAAAAAGCCAGTCACTTAAGTATCGGGCAGCAACAAAGAGTTGCAGCTGCAAGAGCGTTAATGGGCAGCCCATCTTTAGTGATTGCCGATGAACCCACCTCTGCATTGGATCATGATAACCGAGAAGCTTTTATTAAGTTACTTATGCAAGAAGTTGCATGCAACGAAGCTACGCTTATTTTTGTCAGTCACGACCCCACGTTAGAAAACTTATTTGATCAAACAATAGATTTAACTCAAATGAATCAAAACTCACAGAGAGAAATATATACTAACCAGCAAGGAGAATGCGCATGAAAAATCTTCTTCGACTGGCGTTTAATAGCCTGTTAAACCGTAAAGCGACAGTATTACTGAGTATCTTTACCATTGCCATTTCGGTTTTGCTGCTACTGGGTGTTGAGCAAGTTAGAACACAAGCTAAAAATAGTTTTGCTAATACCATCTCCGGTACTGATCTGATAGTCGGAGCACGATCAGGCCAAATTAACTTGTTACTTTATTCTGTTTTTCGTATTGGTAATGCCACCAATAATATTGATTGGAAAACTTACCTAGATTTCCAAAATCATCAAAGTGTTAAGTGGACGGTACCGTTTTCATTGGGGGACTCCCACCAAGGGTTTCGTGTTTTAGGTACAAATCCAGATTATTTTAAACATTATAAGTTTGGCAAAAAGCAGCCACTTACCTTCTCTCAAGGTAAAGCCTTTAATCAACTATTTGAAGCCGTTATTGGTGCGGATGTAGCACAGACACTAGGCTATAAGCTGCAAAGCCCTATGATCCTCGCTCACGGAATGAAAGATGTAGGCTTTACTAAGCACGATAACTTGCCCTTTAAAGTCGTCGGCGTACTTGCGCCAACGGGTACTCCTGTTGATAAAACGATTCATGTTTCACTTGCAGCTATTGAAGCCATTCATGTGGGGTGGGAGTCCGGTGCCTTTTTAGGTCATGCCCCCAGTGCCGATAGCTTAAAAGGCAGGGAATTTGAACCTAAGCAAATTACTGCATTCTTAGTTGGGCTTAAATCTAAAATCCACACTTTCAAACTGCAAAGACAGATCAATGATTATCGCCTTGAACCCTTGAGCGCCATTGTACCAGGCATCGCTTTACACGAACTCTGGTCATTGATGTCAGTGGCCGAACAAGCGCTTTTGATTGTGTCTATTTTTGTGGTGATTGCGGGCTTTTTAGGTATGTTGGCGAGTTTATTAACCAGCTTAAATGAACGTCGACGGGAAATGGCTATACTGCGTGCGTTGGGTGCAAGGCCTCAGCATATTTTCAGTTTGTTAGTGCTTGAAAGCGGCATTATCTGTGGCTTAGGCATTTTACTTGGCATGGGGCTATTATATTTGCTCCTTGCTATGGCGAGTCCTCTCATTCAACAACATTACGGATTGGCAATTAACTTAACTACACCTTCTCACTATGAACTTATGCTAGTCGGTTGCATCCAGTTAAGCGGTCTTGTTATTGGTATTATTCCTGCTATTTCAGCTTATCGCCAATCGTTAAGCGATGGTATGACCATAAGGATTTAAACAATGAAAAACACAAAAAATCAGACCTGTTTGGTCATTTGTAAAGCTTATAAACTCACTCTTGCGTTGAGTTTTTTACTTTTCTCTTTATTTGGTGCAAGTACCTCCTATGCAGAAATGTTGCAATTAAAATGGATTGATCTTGTGCCTGAATCAGAAAGGATTACCAGTGAACTAATGGTGGATAAATTAAAGTACAGTAATTATAATATGCGGTCAAAGCAGGGAGCTGTACGACCTGAATTAAACGGTAAACAAGTTAGAATTCCGGGTTTTATCATTCCCCTTGAAGGCGATGCTGACAAGGTCACTGAGTTTTTATTGGTACCTAATTATGGATCTTGTGTGCATACGCCTCCACCGCCGTCAAACCAAATTATTTATGTGACGTTTCCTCAAGACTCGCCCGATCTTGACCTATGGGATGTGGTGTATTTAGAAGGGAAAATGAGCACACAACTACGTGAAGTGGGTATGGTTGAAGCGGGATACCACATCATAGGTTCGAGTGTTACTCCTTACCAATAAACTAACCGATAACGTAAATGTAGTGGTTGAATAGTATTAATCACTACTGCAAAGGTACCTCAAGGAATTCAAAATCCTCTTCCTAACGGAGTGGCGGTTCAAGTCCGCCCTCGGGCACCATATTTAAGTAATAGAGCCTCAACGAAAGTTGGGGCTTTGTTGTTTCTGGTACAATGAACAACTGACGTAATCTTCTCTTAATTTATATCCCTGAAAATATTTCCCAATAAACTCTCGTTATTACCCCTAAAAATGTACTCTTATCCATATCCGGTATTTTCACGTGCTGAATCTGTGCGTAAGGCAATCCCACGTAGTCCAACACCGTCCTTTGACTCGCTATTGGAATTGGTATGCGTAATTTGATTGATCTATTAATGTGGAAGGTTTCTACTATTTCCCCACTGTATCGGTGGTGTTTAGGTGAAGGTAAGTGCTAGCTTAGTTTAGAGTTTGCTTGTCTAATTTAGTTAGATGATAGGATAACCAATATGGTCCCCTCAAAGTGAGTTCGGCTATAAATACATTATCTAAGGCTGCTAAAACACTATTGGGGGGATCGTTGCCATATTTGAAGCGCTATATGGCAACAATTGGAATTTACTGCAATTCAGTTAAGATTATCTTATGTCGATCAGAACCCGTTAATTGACTTTCACTAGTTTTGGGGTCATAGCTGGTTGTCTGAATAAATAAATCGAACCTATAACCATACTCGAACCAAACACTGTTGTTACTGTGATGGTGGTGCCGAAGGCCATATAATCAAACGCCATCGTTAGAATAGGTACAAGATAGAACAATACACTGACACTGCTGGCTGAATCTTTGCTCAGCATATACAGAAGCAACAAGACTGCACTTGTCGAGACTACGCCAATCATCCATGCTGCAGAAATTATAAACTGTGTTGTCCAATGAACTTCCCAGCCAACCAACGATGAAACAGCCATAAAGATGCATGCAGCGAGAGCATTTTGAATTAATGCTGATGCAATAGGATGAACGTTAATCTGTTTCTGATACACAGAGCCCGTAGTAATGGCCAATACTGCAACAATAGCAAATAGCAGTCCTAAAAATGTAATGTGGCTAACATCTCTTGCACCATATACAGCAATAATTAATCCTGCAAAACCTAATATGAGCGTAAGGTAGCTTTTTAATGAGACATGTTCTTTACTCAGAAATGGTGTTAATAAGGGTTGCAACCCCAGTACCATCGCCACTATTCCTGGAGAAAGCTGATAATTAATGGCAAGAAAGTAACTAGCTTGATAACACACCTGTAATAGAAAACCGGACAATAATAGTTTTATTAGAACAGGGCGCTGTAATTTTGCCAATGAAGTAAAGTGTGATCCTCGCCAGAAGATGGCAATTATGGTGATTAATACGGATGCACCAGTGACCCGTAATGTAAGGAATGACCAGACCGATGCATCTTCTAATCCCATTTTTACGAAAATAGCGCCACTACTCCACATGAGAAGAAAGAGTATTGGTGAGAGTTTTTCTAGATTTAGCATCGCTCTATCCTCTATGTTAGGCTGCCCAAGAATTAATCGTAAAGCGCTCGTTCATTTCACGGTGCTCGATTAGGTAGCGTTTCATTTGTTGGCTTTTAGTTACAAGATGATCATCGTCGGTACGTTTAGCCGCTTCAATTAGCCAGTCATATGCTTCACGAACTGGTAGCTTGTGTGTGAAATGGAATTTAGATAATGTGAAAACAAGGTCTCGGAATGTATGTTTGTTCATCAACTCGGACACGTTCGCGATAATTTTTTCTTTAGTTATTTCATTTACTGGTTCACGCGAAATATAAGTTGGTTGAGCTTCAAAGTCGATATCTGCATTTTGGTTGAAGATGACTCTTTCATCGATACCATGCTCTAAAACGAAGTCAAAGCATAAGAACATCCGGCTGTTGGTCGAAAAGTTAATGGCAGCATGATCTATTGCTGCATCAAGGAACCATACTTCTCCCAGTTGCATTTGGAAAACGCCAGTTTCATCAGAGTGGAAAGATTCTAAATTTTTTTCAATAGCGATAAATACGCGGTAGTAGCGAACATTTTTGTCTAGTTCTACAAAATCACGGTGTGGCATCACCATGCCATCAATCAAATTTCGTGCTCGTACCATGCGAAGGTATTTAGAATTGAAGACTTCATTAATTAATCGCTGAATGGTTGGACAGCTATCCATGTATTCAGTTGGGAGGCAAGTTTGTGCATCACGATACTGAGAATCTTCTGCTACACCTGATGCATTATACAAGGATAGATTTTTCCAATATCCTTGTCCGAACTCATCGTATTCTTCTCTTTGCTTTGGAATGGCATTAAGAAAATTGATTTCGTCACCTAATTGACAGTCGTTTTCCCTGATGTTTTCAACTACCGTGTTACTTGCTGGTGAATTATTATTTTCCAATTTTTTTTCGATAAATTGGAAACGTGATAAATCGATTTTACCAAGGATGTGCGAAGCCATAAATCTGTACCTTTTTGTATTTGTTGGTTTTAAATTGAGGTGGTTTTTTTCAACGGCTAAATTAGCATTGCAATTTACATTACAAAAATTAATAATGATGATGAGTTAAATCACAAATATTGATACAAAGGGTGAAACTATGAACTTAGACACATCTCAGTTAAGAGCTTTTGTGACAGTGGCAGAGCTTAAGAGCTTTTCAAAATCTTCTGAGCGTTTGTGTCGAGTTCAATCTGCAATCAGCCAGCAGATTCAGAAGTTAGAAAAACAGGTAAGTGCCGTTTTGTTTATACGGAATCGCAACGGTGTTAAGTTGACTGCTCAAGGGGAGCAATTACTGCCCTATGCAGTAAAAATGCTGTCTATCAATGACGAGGCTGCTTCGGCTTTATGCGAAGATCAACCTAAAGGTTGGTTACGTGTAGGCACGTCAGATACTTACGCCACCTGTTTTTTGAAAGATATATTGATGTCGTATTCAGAACGCTACCCTGGGTTACAAATTGAAGTACATTGTGGTTACAGCGAATCTATTTGGTCTATGTATGAAAAAGGACAGTTAGATATAGTGCTGACACAATGTTGTCCAAGTCATATCAATAGTGAAACGTTATACATAGAGCCCTTGCTGTGGATGTGCTCGCGTACGTCTGATGTCTATAAAAAAACACCTGTGCCGCTCGCTTTATTCTCTGAAGGTTGCGCTGATCGTGAAATAGCCTTAAATGGGTTAGTACAAGTAGGGAAAGATTATACGGTGGGTTTCCATAGTTCCAGCCATGCTGGTATTCTTGCTGCTGTATCATCGGGGTATTATGTTTCAGCAATACTGGCGAGTACATCTAATCAGGATTTCAAAGTCTTAACTGAAACAGATGGATTTCCGCCTTTAGGTAATTTAGAAATTTCGATGGCGTATAATGATCATGCTGATAATTCCCCTGCTCAGATGTTTGTCTGTGTTGTGAGGGAGTATTTCCGTTGGTCCCGCAGTCGTCAGCACCATTTGAAAGTTGTTTAATTGATGGCTATTTATTGTTTACGTCGGCCAATATGACTAAAATTCCGCAAGTTCATAGGCTAATTCACGCTTAGCCGAATGTTAAGTGTAATGATCATCAACCTATATTTCCTTACGTTATACCTCTACAAATTCCCCCCATAAATTTAACTATTACCCTTAGATAATTTACTCCTGTCCATCTCCGGTACTTTCACGTGTAGAATCTGTGCGAAATGAAATCTTAGCAGATCCAATTAACACCTATACTTTGAGAGTTGCTCGTTTATCTGGTGGCTGTATTTGCATGGATTTTGGTTTAGTAGTTATTTATTAAATATATAAATTTTGATTTTAATGTGATTTATTGTGTACCATGCCCTTTGGTGGTAGTTTGGTTTCTTCAATTTTATTCGCTAACGTATCTAACTTATAAATATATAACATCAAGCAGGACGCTATGAAAAAGATATTATTCCTAAGTGTATTATTGGTTTCAAATGTTACAAATGCAGAACTCAACCTTGATTATAGAGCTTATAATACACCTGTTAATTATAACTTCGCAGAAGTCGAAGTTGGCTATAAAACTTATAAAGCTGATGGCAATGAGGATAATATGAAAGTCATTTCTATCGGTAGTGAATTAATGCTTAATGAAAAAGTGATAATGAAGTATTCATTTTCAGGTGAAGAAATAAATGATTTAGCAAAAATTCTAACTTTAAATATGGGGTTATTGTATCGAATCTCACTGGCAGAAAAAGTCGACGTTGTACTTGGTGGTGAAGTTGCATTTGATTGGTTAGCGTTAGAAGGTACCGATACCGATACTGATTATAGTTATGATAATTATGACATAGGTGCTCATCTTGGGCTCAGATATGGTTTTACCGATAACGTTGAAGGCGTAACACAAGTTATTATATCTGATTCATCTTCGTATTCATTAATAACAACACTCGTTACCACAAAACTATCATATTATGTGACCAAAAATGTTGGTGTTGGTGCTTTCTATACTGCAGGGTTTAATGATAAGTTTGATAGTACTTATGCTGGTGCTAATATTAAAGTTAGATTTTAATTAAAATAACAATCAAAAACTTACGCTAATTTCCCTTTGTTCGAATCCCATTTCTCCCTCCAATATAAGCTTCTTCGATGACAGCTATATGTATGTTATATAATTGTGATAAATACCTCTTTATTAGTGACTACCTATATCTAAATATGTAATAAGGAGTATTTTGTGGTTTTACGATATATTTTTTGGGGTTCGGATGTTTGTTTTACAATCAAAATATAGTGTTATGTTTCAAGAAAATGGAGACTTGAAGGATCAAGTTAATGATTTAAAATTGCAAAATAGAAATTTGGAATTAAAAAACCAAGGACTATCTGAGCAATTGGATAAAGCATTGAATAATCCTGATATCGAATTTAAACATATGCTTCTGAAATGTACTATTGAGTGTATCAACCATGTCGAAGGGGTTAGGGAAACCGTATTGTCTTCATATCAAGCAATTGAGTTAGAGAATCAATCGAGTGACAATATTAAAGAGTTACTTGATGTTTCAAGCCATTCTTTAAAGCATATCGTTTCTGAAATGCAAGACTTAACCCATAAAATGATGGGGATGACAGATAATATTTCTGGACTGTCAAAAATGGCCGCGAGTATAAGTGCGTTCGTTTCGACAATCTCAAAGATTTCGGACCAAACTAATTTACTTGCGCTGAATGCTGCCATAGAAGCTGCACGTGCTGGCGATGCTGGAAGAGGATTTAGTGTTGTGGCTGATGAAGTTAGAGCATTAGCCAATAATACCAATTCATCTGCAAGCGAGGTAGCTGAATTAGTGAATGGTATTATTGAATCGACGTCTGAGACTGTTGGTTCAGTAAATGATATCCAAAATAGTAATAGTCAATTATCAGGAGGTGTCGAGAAATTAAATGATGATTACACTTCGATTGTGACCCACTGCACTTCAATGAACCAAACAATTAACCATGCTTCATTACGCACTTTTATTCAGACTGTGAAATTAGATCATATTGTTTGGAAGGGAGAGATTTATGCCGTTGCATCGGGTGTTAGTAATAAGTCAATTGATGACTTTACAGACCATACTATGTGCCGATTAGGCAAATGGTATCAAAGTGTGGGGGCTGAAATTTATGGCAATACATCACCGTTTAGAAAGCTAGATGAACCACATCGAGAAGTGCATAAAAACGGAGTTGAAGCTTTAAGCTTAATATTTAACGGTGAAAAAAAACGGGCAATTGAACATTTACTCGCTATGGAAGAAGCGAGCAAAATGGTGATGAACTATCTTGATGATCTATCAAGTACTTGGTCTCATTCTACCTAACCTTATACCCGGCACTTTTCGGTCCCAGTCCTGTTTATTCAATTAAATTTTTTAACCAAATATGGCGTTGTGAATTACGATTACGGGTATGCCAAATTTTTACTATTTCAAAAGGAGATACTTCAAAAGGTGCTGGGGTCTGCGCGAATTCTTTGAATAATGATTTCGATAGTTTTGAGGGCATTGTCACTATAATATCAGTGCCTTTAATTAAAGAGGCTAGGGCGCTAAAACTTGGTGCACTAGCCACAATTTTTCGGTTTGCACCTAAACGTTGCAAGTCCATATCAATATCTGTTTTCTGCGAGTTATTAAATGACATTATGGCATGCGGTAATTGACAGTATTGCGCTAATGTTTTTGGGGCTCTCTGATACTCGGGATCGTAAAAACACACTTCTCTATCACTGAATAGTGTTGTTTGTACTAGATCGAGTTCACTGCTATCTAAGGTTGGAGATAGCACTAGATCAACCTCTCCTGAACGCAATAAACTTGCCCACTGAGATTGTGTTCGTGCAGGGGCAATGTGCAATGTACTCAATGGTGCTTGTACCCGAAGTTTTTTAAGTAACGGTTTGATAATGGTTTCTATCTCATAATCGCTAGCTGCGATGGTAAAGGTAGAAGTATCTAGCATGGGATTATATTGTTCAGGGGTGGCGAAATCTTGCATTGCGACGACAATCTCACGTGCTTTATCTATCAGTACATCTGCTTTTGGTGTCGCGGTAATACTTCTACCTGATTGTACGAACAAATCATCTTGTACTATCTGGCGCAATTGATTAAGACCGTGACTAACAGTTGATTGTGTTAATTCTAATGTCGCAGCCGCTTTCGTCACTGATTGGCAGTCATAAACGCTGATAAACATACGTAGTAAGCGCACATCTAAGGACGTGTAATCGATTTTTTTCATAGCTGGTATTTAACTCATGATATTTATTAATCCAATGTGACTAATCATAATCGTTTTAATCTCACAACAACAGATGGATATTTCACAATGATATTAAAACGTACTTTAGTTACAGCGACACTTAGTTTGGGATTATTGCTAGCGGTGCCGAGCTTTGCTCAAATCAAGATGATAGACGAACAGACAGAACAGTCTGTTGAAATAGCGCAGGGATTTTATTTCGATGTCATTAAGTATCGAAACCTTAATAATTTCTCTCGATATGTAGGTGAAACATACTTGCAGCACGCTCCCGCCTATGGTGACGGTCCTGCACAGCTAATTTCAGCCGTGGCGCTAGAGTTGACGAATGATCCAGGTGTTAAGGTAGAAATTTTGCGTACTATCGCAGAAGGTCCTTATGTTGCAATTCATTCAGCATGGACGGCAACCAGTGGCGATGTGTATGTCTATATCGATATTTGGCGTACAGAAAAAGGGACGTTAGTCGAGCACTGGGACCATTATCAGAAGGTGCCTACAGAATCAGCGAATAAAAATACGATGTATCAAGGTCCTGACGCTGATATATATTCGCGACAGAACAAAGAGCAAAACAGAGAACGTTCACTGGCACTATTAGCGTCCTTTAATAATCCATCAAATGTATCTGCTGTTGATAATTTTGTTGCCGAGCAGTATATCCAACATAACCCCTATGTTGCAGATGGTCCGAAAGCGCTTGTTGATTATTTGAAAAGCTTGGCCTCTGACGGTGTTCGTTTAAAAACGGAGATAGCTAAAACGATAGCGATGGGCGATATGGTTCTCGTTCATTCACGCCAAACTAACCTCGATATTAAAAGTGACCTAGGCACAGGCTACATCGATATTTTTCGCTTTAATGACGAAGGAAAAATAGTAGAGCATTGGGATATAGAAGAAAAAGTTAGCGGTAAGTCTAATAACGACAATGATATCTTTGGTTACTCTAAAAAATAGACTTTTCTTGAACAGGTTTATATACACGACTATTTTAAATTCTAACTCAGGATTTCGAATGGTCGTGGTTATATGTCAGTGGGATAGAGGTATGTTTAATAAATTTAATGGACATAAATGTAGATTAATCCTAATTGTTATTGATTCTCATTAATAATTGAGTAAACTAAGTGTTATGTTATAACATAACCTCGAGGCAATAATGAAACAAGGCATCCACCCGGATTATCAAAAAGTCGCTTTTCACGATATAGCAGCAGATAAATATTTTATAGTCGGTTCAACGTTGAAAGCGAATAGAACGGTAGAAATTGACGGTACAACATATCCTTATGTGCCACTGGATGTATCAAGTGAATCACATCCTTTTTATACGGGTAAACAAAAAACGATCCATAGTGATGGTCGTGTGGCACAGTTTAATCGCCGATTTGGTGGATTAAAGAGCCAAAAGGAGGTTTGATATGAAGGTTTTAAGCTCACTTAAAAGTGCTAAGCAGAGACACCCTGATTGCCAGATTGTGAAACGTCGTGGTCGTGTTTATGTTATCTGCAAAGCCAACCCTAGGTTCAAAGCTGTTCAGGGCGGCACCAAAAAACGATCTTGAACCTTAACACCACTGACAGCAAGTCATCTAACCAGATTAAAAGATTTAGAACTACTGTAAGGGGCTAAGGAATTAAAAATCCTCTTCCAAAGGAGTGGTCGCTCAAGTTTGTCCTTGGCATACATATCTAAATAACAAAGCCTCAACCTATATTGAGGCTTTGTTATATTTTAATTACGACCTGCAATAACCCCCCCCGTCGACATCCCAGATTGCACCTGTTACCCAGCTTGATTGATCTGATAGTAAGAAACAAATACTGTTGGCAATATCTTCTGGTGTACCTACACGACCGATTGGGTTGAATGCGTTAAAACTTGCTAATGTCGCATCCATATCTTCAGGACTGATAAATGTCTCATATATTGGTGTTTTTACTACTGCAGGCGATACTGCATTAACGCGAATATTATGTTCGGCCAATTCCATTGCCATATGTTGAGTTAAGGCGTGTAACCCTGCTTTTGCCATCGAGTACGCAGAAGAAGGTGTGGCTTTAATTGCTTGTTTTCCCCACATAGAACCGATATTAACCACATTACCACCACCATTTGTGATCATTTTTTTAGTCACTGCTTGGGTGATTTTAAATGTTGCTTTGTTTAATTCGTGGTACTGATCGTAGTCTTGCTCGGTATGATCGATAAACGGTTTTGGATTAAAGTAACCCGCGGCATTAACAAGGTAACCGATGTTTTTATCCTGCTTGGTTATATTGTTAATAAATTGCGCGACACTGTCTTGGTCATAGAGGTTTAATTGAATGCCTGTAACGTCTCCGATTTGACTAAGTTCAGAAACTGCAGCGTCTAGTTTGTCGATATTATTACCAACAATTGCAACGGGAATACGTTGAGTTACAAGTTGTTTTGCTGTTTCAAATCCCATGCCACTTGTGCCACCAATGATGAGAGCTATACCTGATTGAGTAAATGTCATTTTCTTTCTCCTAAGATTTTGTATGTGGTAATCTTAGGTGTTAACTCACTTATTTAATAGTAAGTACAAATTGGTTACCTAGGTACTTATTGGTACATCTTTATGAATAATAACGAAAAAATATTTGTAAGAAAAACTACACCGGAAAATAGCGCAAGAATGGTCGAAAGTATTTATGGCTGTAAATGGTCATTGACTGTCTATCAGTTACTGGCTAATAACATTAACCGCCCGGGTGAAATGGTACGTAATGTGGAAGGCTTAAGCACTAAAGTATTAAATCAATGTTTAAAACGAAATGTTGAATTTGGTATCTTAGATAAAGTTGTCTACAACGAATTACCTCCGAGAGTTGAATATCATGTAACGGAATTTGGTTATAAATTTCTTGATGTTTTGACGCAGCTCGACACTTTACAAGATGAAATTGATAACAAATACAGTACTTGATTCTAGCCGCTATTATTGAGTACTGTCTTCTTTGGCATTATTCAACATAAATGAATCTACTATCTCTGCATATGTGATGCCTAAACATAGACGTCAATGCTACGGCTATGTTTATCTGGTGTTCAATAAATAGAGTGAACCTTAACCGCTTGTGGATAAACCACAATAATTTGATCTCGATGATTTAACATATCTATATTTTCGAATAACATAGCGCTGAATTCTGTTAATAATACTTATGGTAAGTATTATTAACTGTGTCTGTATTAATGTTTTAACAAGGAATTAAGTGGATGAACAATATAGAGCAAGGGCCTAAAAGTCTTAATCGTCGTAAATTTCTTAAAAGTACAGCGGCCAGTGTGGCGGTTGTAGGGCTTGGTGGTTCAGTACTTGCAAATACAGCGAGTGCATCAGAATTAGATCCTGATTGGTTGCCGCATACACATAATAGACATAACAGAAAGTTTTGGAATAAAGTTCAGAAACAGTTTGTGTTAGATAAAAGAACAACCTACATGAATGTGGGTACAACAGGCTCAATGCCAAGACATGTACTCGCAGGGCTTAATCATAATAATAAAGCTGTGGCGAAATACCCATGGGATATGGATGATCGGTTTGGTTCTTGGCCATATATGCTAGAGATGATGACTGATGTAGCATCGGGGTTTGGCGCTGAACACCATGAGATAGTGTTGAGCCGTAATACCACTGATGGCATATGTTCTATTATCAATGGCCTTCACTTTGAAGAAGGTGACGTTATTCTGACTACGCACCATGAGCATATGGCTGCTACAACGCCAATGAATGTTGCTAAACAACGTTTCGGAGTGAAAATAGTGGAAGTTCAGCTTCCAGTTTACACTGGTTTTGAAACCGTGACTGAAGAGGATTATGTTGAAGCATTCCGAACCGCATTAAATGAAAACCCGAATGTTCGTCTTATGGTTTTCTCTCATATTACCTACAAAACCGGTACTAAGCTGCCAGCAAAACGCATTTGTGAATTAGCAACGCAATATGCCGTACCAACACTCGTCGATGGTGCGCATTCGATCGGTATGCTTGATTTGGATTTTCACGATATAGATTGTGATTTTTATGCTGGCTCTGGTCATAAGTGGCAATGTGGGCCAGGCGCAACCGGTATTTTATATGTACGTGATAATGCACAACGTTTAAATGAATACTGGAGTGACCGTATTAATCCGCTTTGGATTATTAATTCATCATTATCGCATGCTGATTACCTTTGTTATCAAATGCAGTACATAGGTAATGATAATTACCCTGCGAAACAAGCCTTGGTTGATAGCTGTAAAATGTGGGATGACATTGGTCGAGCACGTATTGAAAAACGCGTGTTAGATTTAAGCGCATTGTGCAAATCATTATTGGCAGAGGCGTTGCCTAATGCGTATATCTTTTCTCCAAACGTTGAGTCGCTGGCGAGTGGTTTAACGACATTTAACCCATTTGAATTAGAAGATGGTGAGCGACTGACTGAGTTTAGAGATCGGCTGCGTAACCACTACGGCTACATTATTCGCACAACTAATTTTAAGTTGTATAAAGAAGATACCACTAATTCTTATGCTCTAAGAATTTCGACGCATCTTTTCCATGATGAAAAGGATGTGAGAGGTTTAGTCAACGCGATTAAGAAACTATATAGACGCATGGCTTAATATCTTAGGCGTCCAGTTAAACTGGGCGCTCTCTTTAAATTAGAGCCGATTAGATAGAGTATATCGATGAGAGTTACAAAATTTAAAAATACGATAAATAATATTTTGTTTATAGGTTCAGCCATGATTTTTAGTAAAGGTGTCTTGGCTATTGATTTACAAGAGATAAAAAAACAAGGTGTGCTACGTCATATTGGCGTACCTTACGCAAATTTTGTGTCTTATATTAAAAAAGATGACTTTGAATTGTTAAGCGGATTGGATGTAGAACTCGTGAAAGGTTTTGCGGAATCTCTGGGTGTTGAGTACCAATATGTGCCAGCAAAATGGAACAATGTGATAGGAAAATTAACCGGTCAACATGCGCAGTTCCAAAACAATCAAACCCTAATTGGCGATGAATGCGCAATAGAAGGCGATATCATTGCTAATGGTGTCACTATTTTAGATTGGCGTGCTGAACTAGCCGATTTTTCAAATGATTATTTCCCCTCAGCAGTATGGCTCGTGGCACGTTCAGATTCAGATCTACAACCTATTCACCCAACTAACTCTATTGATAAAGACATTAAGAAAGTGAAGGAACTTATTAATGGCAGAGATGTGTTAGCGATGGAACATTCCTGTCTAGACCCTAATTTATATAATCTTTATAGCACGGGTGCCAATATCATATTACCCGCGACTGAACGTAGCTTGAATGAAATGGTTCCGGCGATCCTAAATAAGGATGCCGAAAGTACCTTACTTGATGTTGCTGATACCTTAATTGCGCTAGAAAAGTGGCCCGGTGAAATAAAAGTGATAGGGCCAGTGTCAAAAGAACAAAGAATGGGGGCTGTCTTTAGAAAAAGTTCGCCAGAGCTACGTAAAGCGTTTGATCAATATTTAGATGACATAAAAAAAGATGGGGCTTATCTGCAATTAGTTGAGAAATACTATCCATCAGTTTCTTATTTCTATCGCGATTATTTTAACCACAGCAATAAGTTAGGTCGATGATAAAGTTGAAGCGTAAATTATCCAGTAGCCGTTTAATTATTATTGCTGCGGTATTACTTGCAGCGTATTTAGTGTCTATTTTGGCTGTAACCAATTTTGGCCAGACACGATTGAAAGAGTCACAGCAACGAGAACTTAATCTTAAAGTACAAAGTTACACCAATATGTTGGAATATTTTTTCAATGTGACAAATGATGAGTTAGCAAATCTTGCTAATGATAAATCAATGTTGACTTATTTTGCTAATTTGGCATCAGGCATGTCAATGCAATATGGCTTAGGAGCGAGTTTATTCAACCTTAATAGGGAACTGAACAGCCTCATCGATAATACTGAAATTAGTCAACAATCGGTTTATCAACGTTTGGTACTTGTTGATTATGATGGCACTGTTATTGCTGATACCGAAAAGAACCCTGATACCGCGTTCGATAAGGTCAACATGCCACATATTCACGAACAGAGTTTGACTATTCGTATAGTTCAAGATGGTAAGAGTCCTTATATTCAACTGGTTAAACGAGTTCAATACGCAGGTAAACCGGTTGCGTTTTTGGTGGCGGATTTGAATAGGAAAGTAATCATTTCACAATTGACGGCACAGGAGGATGCTGATAGTCGAAGCCGCATGGATTTAATTACAGCCGACGGTGATATTTTTATCTGGGATTCATTAACAACGAAACTACAAGCTGATGATAAAAACGTGCTCGCGAATAAAATTTATTTTGAAATGGAGATTGAAAATACACCTTTTAAATTAAGAAGTTGGTTTGAACCCGTCAATGAAAAAGAAATTTTCACTTCGGGTTGGTTTATCGCCGGTCTGTCTTTTCTTGCTGTGCCTGTTGTGTTTGGACTTTTATATACATTCATGATTAATAACGCAAATGTTATTTTAAGAACTAAATTTGAAGAAAGTTATAAACAACGACGGATCTTATCGACTCAAAATCAATTGTTAATTGAAGAGATTGAAAAAAGAAAGGCTTCAGAACAAGAATTGGCTTATCAAGCCTCGCACGATGCGTTGACTGGGTTACCCAATCGAAATTGTGGTAATGACAGCTTGGATCAAGAATTAATAAGAGCAAAAAGATCGAATACTAACGTATTAGTCATGTTTATTGATCTTGATAATTTTAAACAGATTAATGATACCTTGGGGCACTCTGCTGGCGATCAGATTTTGATGCAGAGTACCGAAAGATTACTGGATTCTATACGTGATGCCGACGTTCTCGCCCGTTTAGGTGGCGATGAATTCTTATTAGTTATCCCGGAACTGAAAAGCTTGGACTCGGCAACATACTTAGCGGCTAGGGTGTTGTCGTTATTTGATGCTCCTTTTATTTGGGAAAACCAGGAGTTGTTTATCTCCACTAGTATTGGCATGTCGGCATATCCTCAAGACGGTCATAATGTACAACAGTTACTTGCCAGAGCTGATACCGCCATGTATCGAGCCAAACAAGATGGGCGTAATACCTTTAGTTTTTATAATGCGGCGATGAGCGCTGATTTACAGCGCACGTTAGATCTCGATGGGCGATTACGTCAAGCGCTTGCGCGCGATGAACTCGAAATTTACTATCAGCCGATTATTGAGTTAGCATCCAACAAGATTATTGGTGCAGAAGCCTTGATGCGTTGGCATGATATCGAGTTTGGTTTTATACCACCGGATGAATTTATTCTTTTAGCTGAGAAAAATGGCTTAATACACTTACTTGGTGAATTTGCGATTAACAAAGCCTGTATGCAGGCCGCTGAATGGCAAAAGATCACGCCGTTACATATTGCTATTAATTTTTCGAGTGTTCAATTTAGGTTTTGCGATAAGCTGTTCGAGCAAATTAATACTGGATTAATACAATCTGGCTTACCTGCGGATAAGTTGGATATTGAGATCACCGAAAGCTTGCTGTTTAATCATAATGAAGAAGTCGTGACCTTACTTAATAGGCTTCAAACTATGGGTGTTCAGCTCTCGATTGATGATTTTGGTACGGGTTATTCGGCACTGAGTTATTTACAAAAATTTCCCTTTGATAAGCTAAAAATTGACCGTGCTTTTCTGAAAAATATGCAGGGTAGTGATTCCGATCGTGAGCTGGTAAATGCGATTATTGCGATGGCGAAAGCACTTAACTTAAAGGTGGTCGCAGAGGGAATTGAAGATCAATGGCATGCGGACTATTTGAGAACAATGAACTGTGAATATGGGCAAGGTTATTTTTATAGCAAACCAGTACCGGCTAAAGAGTTTGAATTGTTATTACATCAATAAAAGTAGGATTTGGTGTAGACAATTAAAAGGACGATTAATATCGCGTTGTGCTTTATTAATGAATTATTGGTTTATACAAAACATACGCAATTTCAATCATAAAACGAGATTATAATCATATATGTACATGTTTATTTTCCGCCTAGATTGAAATGTTGCGGTGTCGTTAGAGTATTTTAACTAATTATAATGTATTGTTGTTAATTATCAATATAATCAACGGTTAACAGTTAATCCAAGGACTAGGTAATGCATTTAAATAAAATATTTTTATTGTTGATTTTAGCGCTGATATCGCTAAGTCAGGTTCATGCTACAGAAAACATGGATCCAAAAATCATTAATGGAGAAAAAGTGGCCGTGGGAGCTGGCCATTTATGGTGGCTTTAGTCTCTAAAAATAGAGACGTATATAGTGGCCAATTTTGTGGGGCTAGCTTTTTAGGTGGGCGCTATATATTAACTGCTGCGCATTGTGTCGACAGCAAAGAAGGGCAAGATTTTGATGCCGTTATTGGTATTTCAGATCTCGCTCAGAATGATGCAGCAGCACGTCGATATAGTGTTAAAGAAGTTTATGTTCACGAAGATTATTGGAAGGCAACTGCTGGTAATGACATTGCAATTTTAGAACTTGAGCGCGAGATAAATTATACAGCCGTTAATTTGGCTGATAGGCATTTACGTAACAGCCTACCAGTAGGTAAAGTATTAACTGTGATGGGGTGGGGAGATCAAGACCCAAAGCCAGGCTTAGATAACATGAAATTTAAGAATGAGTTATACCAAGTTGATGTACCGCTAGTCGAACAAGCGCTATGTCCTGGTGGTGTCAGCTTAAAAGATAATGCATTTTGTGCTGGATACCTTGATGGTGGTTATGATTCTTGTCAGGGTGACAGTGGTGGGCCAATCGTTGTTGCCAGTGCTAACGGATATGAACAACTTGGTATTGTGAGCTGGGGGGATGGGTGTGCAGAAGCCGGAAATTACGGTGTTTATGCTAATGTAAGCCATTTCTCAGACTGGATTTCAGGAAAAATGCAAGGATTCAGCTATCGTCAATCAGAATTTGTTGGGGCTAAACGTCTGGGTGCTTATTCGCATACTTTTACTCTTCAAAATAATACAGAACAAGTGATTAGAACGCTAGACTCTACGATACAAGGAGTTAGCGCTTCAATAACTTCGAATACTTGTTCTGAGATTGCTGTTAATGCCAGTTGCGCCGTGACGATTAATTACACTGTTAGTGCGTTAGATTTTGGTAACGTGTCGGTGAGTATATCGACCGATTATGCGCAAGCATCTCACTTTGATATGGCTGTGTCATATATTGGTATTGAAACTGCGTCTTCAAGTGTTAGTAATATGATTTCTGTTACGAACAGTGGTATATATTCTTCTGCAAATTCATGGTTTAACAATGGTCACTCAATTGAATCTCCAGTATTGGGTAACAATGAGTACTCACAATTAGCGATTACGGGATTAGTTGCTGGGAAGTTATCTTTCAATGGCGATATCTCAATCCAAGAATACGATGATTATTTTAACATATATATTAATGGTCATTTACATCGCAGAGTTAGTGGTATTGAGTCCGATAAATTTACTATTGGCTTATCTAGAGATAATAATACAGTTGTGTTTGAGTATAGAAAATCTTCATATAATTCGTATGGCGATGACCGAATTACTATCAGTAATTTAACTCACTCGGCATTTGGCGAGTCTACAGGAGAGTCTACTAGACCTGATGGTAATTCGACTAATAGAAGTTCTGCTGGTAGCGGCGGCGCTATTAATTGGATTACTTTACTTGTTTTAAGCATGTTAGCGTTATTTAGAAGACGGCTAGTATAATAACTTAGTCCGTTGTAAATGATGACCCAACTATTAGTTGGGTCACTTATTACTTACAAACGACAGCTTGCGGTAATATCTAAACGCGGGTTTATCACGTTACTTTCGACACCATAGAATCCAAGTAAAGTGTGGAATAAATTATCGTGAGAGAAGGTTTCTGTTTTTGCTTTTTCCATTAAGCAGCGTTTATTAATGCCCTTTGCGTCAGCATATTGTTGCGGTAGCCACATGAAAAATGGTACTTGAGTTTGTTCCTCTGGGGCAAATGAGTAAGGAGTTCCATGCAAATATAAGCCTTTCTCACCCAATGATTCGCCGTGATCGGAAATATACATTAAAGCAACGTTATAATCAGCTGAATAGCGCTGTAATTTCTTAATCGTTTCTGCGATCACGTAATCGGTATAGGCGATCGTATTATCATAGACGTTAACGATTTTTTCGTCGCTACAATTTTCAATATCACTCTGATTACATGATGGAGTAAACAACTCTTTTTGTTGTGGGTATCTTAACCAATAGGTCGGACCATGACTGCCGATCATATGCATGGCTATTAATTTATTTTCTTTCATGTTGGCGATTTCATCATCAAATGACTTTAGCATGGCTTCGTCATAACAGGTGGAACCATTACATACATCAGCATATTGGCTGGCATCTATTGTTATTTTTTTAATATTTTTTGCTACTGACTTATCTCCACCATCATTATCTTTCCATAACGTATCTATGCCTGCATGTGTCAATACATCAAGTACGTTATCTTGGCTGTTCGCCCGATTTTTATCATAGTTATTACGGTTTAGGTTTGAAAACATGCAAGGTAATGAATGTGCTGTTGCCGTGCCACAAGATGACACATCTTGGAATGAGATAATGCCCATATTTTGAGTATAAGGGTTGGTATTACGTGTATAGCCATTGTAACCAATGTTCATTGAACGTGCGGTTTCACCCACAATTAACACCATTAGCGTTGGTTTACCATTGACTGCTGCTGGTAGTACTGCATCTGTTCCTTGCGCTTTATAAGCTAGCTTTTCGGTAAACACTTCTTTCTTTAGGTATTTAACACTATTAAAAATATGTGCAGGTACAATCATTTTATTTAGGTAAGAATTATTAGGGCCGACAGAGGCATAACTTTTATAAAAACAGGCGGCGATTAAGAGTAATATGAGAATGGCTGAAATAACCAATATCAACCTTTTAAAAGCACGCTTGAGTAACGGCTCTTGGGTGTTAAATCGAATGAAGGCGATTAATATGGCTGGAATAATACCAACAAACAACAGATAGCTGGACGAACTTAAATTGACATATGACGACATTTCACTCGAATTAGTTTCAATCACATTTTCAATCATTGAATAGTCAAATAGCACACCATATTTTGATGTTGCATAACAAGCTGCTGCGGAAGATACGAGTACAAAAATAAAGAATGGCTTGGCAAAATAAGGGATCGCAAATAACGAAAAAATAATGATAAACGCACAACTTAATAATACGGGCGCAGTATAAACAAATAACCAACTGCTAGTATCTGCCGTGATTTCAATTAAACGCGAGGTGATAGGCGTATTAAGCACGAAGCCGAAATATAACGAATACAGCAATAAGAATTTGGTCATACTGATATCAATACGAAAATTACGTAATGTTTTGACGCTAATATTAATATTCGAAAATGTACGATTGTGTTGAGCGTTGAATATGTTCTTCATCTTTATAGCATCACTATCATAAACCAAGTGAATACAGCTAAGCACAAGGTAACAAACACGGCTGCTGAGCCTATGTCTTTAGCGCGGCCACTTAATTCGTGATGTTCAGTGCCTATTCTATCTACAATTGCTTCAATGGCAGAATTTAATAATTCAACAATGAGTACGAGTACCAGTGATGCCACAAGCAGTATTTTTTCAATATTAGTGATGTCTAATAGCAGGGCTATGGGCGTGAAAATGATCAGTAATAGCAATTCTTGCCTGATTGCCGATTCGTATTTGAATGCAGCTCGTAAGCCTTGCCATGAATATCCGGTGGCTTTGATAATTCGCGTTAATCCTGTATATCCGGGCTTTCCTGCGTTGCTTATCACATCAGTCTGATTCATTTATTCATCCATCTTAATCTAATTGAAACAATTATCTAAATTAGAACACAGTGGCAGGGGGATATGTTGTAAGGCATAGTAAGAAGGTGTCAACGGATGTAAGAGGATGTAGAGAAATGTAAGAAATATAGTGGTTACAATTTTATCACTGGCACACATTTAATGTTTTTGTATTGTTACCTTGCTGTGTGTTCGGTAGTATCGAGGTTTATGACAACATAATGTATTGGATGAACAAAATGAAGAAAACCCTGTGTGCAGCGATCATTATATCGGCTGCTGGATTATCAGGCTGTGCGTCGACTGAATCAACGCAACAAAATGTTCATAATACCAATGATGTTGAAGTTATGGATGAGGCTACGTTGGCGATACAGAAAGTCAAAGCCCTAGCTGAACATGTTGAGCAGCAATACCAAGAAGCAAAAGAACAGAACTATGTTTACTTTGCACCAGATAGCTGGGGAGATGTAAACTCCGATGTCCGAACGATGCGTACACTGGTCGCTAGATTTGATCCCAATGACCAAGGTTTTTTTGGTGGACCTTCGGAAAGTAAAGTAATCGATAAAATTGAAGACGCGCAAACATCATTAGATAAAGCCGTGCGTATTAAACAACTGGTATCGGTATTTTTAGCACAGCAGTTAGCTGACATTGAATATTTGTCACCACAAGTTCATGGGCAATGGCAAAATTCATTAAATGATATTAATGAAAGTACGGCTGATTTAATTGCTGATATTGAAGATGATGATTCAACTGATGGTTATGAAAAACGCAGTATGGCAGTGCAAGCGCGTTTATTAAAACTTGAGATCCGAATTGTTAAAAGTAATTACTACACGCCATTGGTAAAGAAAATGAAAAAAATGGATCAAGACCTGATCCCACAAACATATGCTCAAATACAACAGAGCGTGCAGCAGTTGAATGATGCGATTATGCTTGCTCCGCGAAACCAAGATATTATCGAAAATATAGTGACTAAAGTGGAAGATGATTTACGTCGCGCCAACAACGTCACTACAGAAGTAAAGTGGATCAACAGTGTTGATCGTTCTGACAGTGAAATGATCGCGTTACGCTACCGCGATGCGATTGCAACTGCGGCATTTAATTTATTCTCAGAAGATATTTCTAGCCTAACTTATGTTGAGCAAATTGCGTATTTTCATGATGCATTGCATAATAAATTCGAACAGCAACAAGCCCTTAATAATGAGCAAGCACAGCTAATTATTACCTTAACAGAAAAGGTCAAATTGGGACTGACAGAAACGGATACCTTAACAAACAATGCGGCTATTACAGATTTAGATATTATTTCCAAGACTGCTACCGAGTAGTATCATGAAAATTGAATTGCTTACTCCTCATATTGGGGCGTTGCTCCATGACGTTGATTTAGCCAATTGTAATGACAGTACGTTTGAAACTGTGTATCAAGCTTGGTTTACCCATCAAGTGATCTTCTTTCGTGAGCAAAAATTTTCACCGCAGCAACATTTAACCATTGCCGCCCGTTTTGGGGAATTAGAGCCTGTACATCCTTTTTTCCCCCATGTAGAGCAAGCACCACAAGTCAGTATTATTGAAACCGTTAGCGGTAAACCACCATTAGAAAGTTTTTGGCATACTGATTTAACCTGGCGAGAGAAACCTTCTAAAGCGTCTATTCTTCACGCGCAACATGTGCCTTCTTGCGGTGGTGATACTTTGTGGTGTTCGATGAGCGCTGTATTTCGGGATTTACCTGAACGAGATAAAGTGCTGCTGCGAACATTATCCTCCATGCATGCATTATTTGCTTTTGATGGTATTGAATCGAGAGATATCACCGAGGATTGGCAAAAAGAGGTGATGGCAGTATCTGCACTAAATCCGCCTGTATCGCACCCTGTAATAACACGCAACCCTGATACAGATGAAGAAATATTATTTATTAACGAGCAGTTCACCCGTTATATTATAGGTATGAATTGTGATGACAGTAATGCGTTATTAGCGAAACTATTTACAATGGCAAGACAACCTGAGTATCAGGTTCGTTTTAAGTGGCAGTCAAATTCATTAGCTATTTGGGATAACCGTAGTACTCAGCATTATGCGGTTATTGATTATGCCGATAGCCCTCGTAAATTACACCGTGTAACAGTCTCGTGATCGTTTTATAGCGGCCTTGTAATGATGTCGGATAAATAACCTGCCCTTGTCCTAATACATTGTATAGATAAACTTCATTTCCCATCGATTCCAGTACTTTAATTTAAGTTAGTTCAACATTTTGTTGTGGCTCCGATGTATTTTATTTTTAGCATTTTGTTTATATGAATTGTAGGTTTCTTTTCATAAATATCATATAAATTTGTAATTAAAATGTAATTTAAAAACTTATTAGTTAACACTTGTTTATGTTTTATTTTAATTTTATTCCACCCGCCTTGTGTATCCTGTTGTTTTTGAATGGTTATTCTTGCTTTGGTTTAAATTAGAATGTTTTTCAAATATTGATAGATCATTCTAGTGTACACATGTAAGCTCTATTTAACTTTTAGGGAGAGTGCTATATGCTTAATGAACTAACCAATAAATTATCGCTGACGTTATTTAATAACGATACATTCAAGGCTTACTTCGCACCGTTTTCAACCAAACCGATCGCCGTACTTATGGGTGATATGCATGCGGCAAGCGTTGTGGGTATAAAGGCTGAAAATAATGATATGTATTCATTAACATTAGCGATATCAGGCAAGGTGAACGAACAATATTTTTCATTTAAGGCTGGTCAATATGTTGAGCTGCAAGTAAAGAAAAATGGCAGTTATATTAAACGTCCTTTTACTATTTCGTCGTCGGTATTGCAGTTACAACAAGATAAAACCATCACTTTAACAATTAAGAAGCAATTTGAAGGGCGGATCACGCCTTGGTTGGAAAATGCGGTCGAGAAAGGAGAGTTACTCGGTATTTCTCCTGCCAAAGGCGAATTTGTATTAAATACGGCGATACCACAAAACCGAAATACGCAAATAACGAAAGAGGTTATATTCATTGCTGGTGGCAGTGGTATTACCCCTTTTCACAGCTTACTGTTATCGCATGTAGTGAATAACCCGAAAATCGATTTCACCCTGCTTTATTATGCTCGAGCTAATCAACATGTACTAAAAGAAAACCTTGTATCGTTAGAAGTGGCTCACGCTAACTTTACCTTGAAATTATTACAAAGTGAACGTGATGGACATTGCTCTCAAGCGCATATTAACGCCATTACAACCGATTTAGTACATTGTGATGTATATATCTGTGGCCCAAATAGCATGATGGATAACACACAAGCATTATTAGTCGAGATGGGATTGCCGTTGGATGGATTACACCTTGAGCAATTTGGTCTCGCTAGCTTCAGTAATGTCGATTTAAATGTCGCGCGCAAAATTTCATTCATCACTACTAACAAAAGCATTGTTGTGAATGAAGCAAATCAGAAAACACTATTAACCATTGCTGAGGATAATTATGTTCCTGCGAAATATGGTTGTCGTATTGGTATTTGCCAAGAGTGTAAGTGTAAGAAGGTAAGCGGTGTGGTTTATAACAGCCAAACTAAAACATATTCAGATACTGGTGAAGAAGATATCCAAGCTTGTATCAGTGTTCCAGTGACTGACGTCGTTATTAATTTATAGGGAGAGCGTAATGGCAAAGTTAAATGAACAGCAGTTAGAACGACTGGCGATAGACCTTGATGCTGTGAAAGAAAGGGCTATGAAAGAAGTAGGCAGTGTTGATGAACGGTATATTAAGAAAATTATTCGTTTACAACGAACGTTAGAAATTGCAGGGCGAATTAGTATTGTACTGGGTTTTATGTCGTTATACTTCTGGGGGGTTGGTGTACTGCTATTAAGCGCATCTAAGATCTTAGATAACATGGAAATTGGTCATAATGTCCTGCACGGTCAATATGATTGGATGAACGATCCAACGGTTAACTCCCAAACATTTGAATGGGATAATGCCTGTAGTTCGGAATCGTGGAAGCGAGTGCATAATTACGAACATCATACTTACACTAATATAATTGGTAAGGATCGTGACTTTGGTTACGGGTTATTACGCTTAAGTGATGATTTTTCTTGGCGTTTACGAAATTTATGGCAGTTCGGTACGTACCTTATATTAAGTACTTTATTTCAGTGGGGGATCGCTTTTCACGAGATGGCGGGTGAACGAGTATTCTTTGGTAAGAGAAAAGAAGGCCGTGCGTCACATGTTGATATCGAACGTTTAAAGCAAGTATTTTACAGTAAATCAACGCGCCAAATTTTAAAAGATTACGTGATCTTTCCAATCTTAGCCGGACCGCTTTTCGTGATGGTACTGTTAGGTAATCTATGCGCTAATTTATTGCGTAACTTTTGGACCTCAACGATTATTTTCTGCGGGCACTTTCCTACTGAAGTATATACTTTTACGGAAAAAGAATGTGAGGATGAATCTCGTGGCCATTGGTATTATCGTCAAATTTTAGGTTCGGCAAACTTAACTGGGCCTAGATGGTTCCATATTTTAACGGGTCATTTGAGCTGCCAGGTAGAGCATCATTTATTTCCTGAAGTGCCTGCACATCGTTATGTGGCTATGTCGAAAGAAGTGCAAGTGATCGCAGCTAAATACGGGATTGCTTACAATACGGGGAGTTTCTTTAGCCAGTATGCATCGGTAGTACAACGGGTTATTTATTTCTCATTCCCATTCGGTAAAGTCACGGGTAAGAACACGGCACTTTACCCTCGCTTTTAACGCTTATTAAGGTCAGTGATACTGGCTAGTTAAATGGCAATTAATAAATACGAAAAAAGCCTGACTGTGTGAATAGTCAGGCTTTTTTGTGCGATCAATATAAGTGCGAATATGCGCTATTTATGAAAGCTTGTGCTGTGACTAAGATCGTTGTTATTTCTTAATTAACGGTGACCAAGTCAATTGCGGCCAGTGCTGTGTTTCAGCATACCGGGCCAATTGCGGGCAAGGGTTAACAACATGCGGGTATTGACTGAATAGACATAAAGGCAGATCGTTAATTGAATCAGTATAAAAATAGAGATCAGCAAAGCTCTCGGTTTGTTCTGCTAACCAAGACTCTAAGCGTGTTACTTTTCCTTCTCGGTAGCTGGCAACGCCGAGTACGTTCGCTGAATAATGGCCATTTTCAATTAACAGATCGATACCCATCGCCTGTTCGATGCCGAGTTTTTTGGCTACTTTTTTGACAATAAAGCTGACTGTTGCTGATATTAATACCGTGGTAATATTATCTTGCTTAAGCTGTGCTAAGAGTTGCAGGGCTTGTGGAAATACGGTTGGCATAATATATTTTTCTACACATTCATCCACCAAACTATCGACTTGTTCTTTAGGAAGTTTCGCAAGCGGTGCTATTGCAAAGTCGAGATAGGTCGGCATATCCAATTGACCTGCGGAATACTGCGTCATTAAACGCTGATCTTCAATTAGAAATGTTGGATCGGTGATAATTCCTTTTTTGACCAAAAATTGGTGCCACAATACAGAGCTATCCGCACCAATTAGGGTTTCATCAAGATCAAAAATATATAATGCTTGGCTCATGGTATTCATTCCCTTAACTTACTTGTTGTAATTCATTTAAATTAAACAGTAACTCGAGCTGCGAGCCCGTCTTGAATAATCGCTCTGATGAACGGTTGAGTAAATCGACAGTAATATCACAACCTTTTACTGTTACTTGATAGCGGATCACATTTCCCAATAATTGATGGTTTTTAATGATGCCCTGAGTCGGCGCGGAAATATGCTCACCGTAAGTTCGACCCGCTTCACGTACATAAATGGATTCCGGACGGATCGCCAGTTTGCCATTGATTTGTATATTAAGCACATCTTGGGCTTGCTGGGTCGATAATAAATTATAATGACCCATGAATCCGGCCACAAATTCATTATGTGGCTGGGTATAAATTTTCTCCGCACTGCCTTGTTGTACAATAGCACCTTCATTCATTAAAAAGATACGATCAGACATGGTCATGGCTTCTTCTTGATCATGGGTAACAAACACAGTGGTTAGATTAAGTTCTTTTTGAATATCACAGATTTGTTGACGTAAATGTTTACGAATACGGGCATCTAAGGCTGACAGTGGTTCATCAAGCAGTAATATTTTTGGTTGTACCACTAATGCTCTCGCCAGTGTGACTCGCTGTTTTTGACCGCCAGATAATTGATGTGGATGCTGGTGTTCTTTGCCTTTTAGCTCGACTAATTCAATCACCCGAGCCACTTGTTTGCTTATTTCATTTTTGCTCAGTTTTTTCATTTTTAAACCGAAGGCAATGTTATTTGCTACCGTCATATTTGGAAATAAAGCATAAGATTGAAACACCATGCCGATGTCTCTTTTTTGTGGGGCTAAATGGGTAATATTTTGGTCTCCCACCCATATTTCGCCTGCTTCGACGTTATTTAGACCAGCAAGGCTGCGTAACAAAGTTGATTTACCACAACCACTGGGGCCGAGTAAGGTAACAAATTCACCTTGCTTGATACTGAAGTTAATATCTGAAAATACGGTATTACTACCAAAGCTTTTTTGTAGATTTTTTACAGTAACAAAACTCATGATGGTGCTCCTCGGCTAATACGGCTGGCCAACCAAGTGAAAAGAAAGATAAAGGCAAAGTAAGTCATCACTAATGGGGAGGTGAAGTGACCACTGGTTTGGCGCATGTTATATAAATAGATTTGCAGGGTTTCATAACGTGTACCCACCAAAATATTCGAAAATACGAATTCACCTAATAAGAACGAGAAAGATAAAAACAGTGAGGCAAATAACCCTTTCTTCAAATTAGGTAAAATAACCATAAAGAATGCTTGTGCCGAACTTGCACCAAGTAAGTGTGCTGCATCCATCAGATCCGCCAAATGAATCGCTTCAAAACTGTTAGCGATGGCGCGATACATAAATGGCAGCGCAATAGTGAAGTAAGTACCGATTAAGATCCATGGCGTACCAACAATCTGCATTGAACTATCGGCATATATTTGCAGTAAACCCACGGACGATACCACTGGCGGTACGGCAAAGGGTAATAAGATCAGTACATTCATCAGCCCATTTAATTTAGGAAAATAATAAAACACCACAAAGATGGCTGGAATGATCAACACACTACTTAATATCAATGCGCTAATGCAGATAAACAGTGAACGACCAAATGCAGCAATAAAGCGCGGGTCTTGCCATAACTGGCTATACCAACCGGTAGTGAAACCATCGGGTACAATCGTTGCGCCCCAGCTAGAGGAAATAGAATAAATAAACGTTGCTAGTATCGGGATGAATAATAATGTCACCGTACCATAGACAATAAATTTATGTAACGACGAAGAATTAACGTTTTGCATGATAACTCCGGCCAATAAGCAGTTGGTTAATGATGGTAATAAACGCCAGTAATAAGATGAGTAAAACTGAAATCGCGGCGGCTAGATTTGGTTCCAGAAAAATATCCCCCGACACTAAACTGGCAATACGTACTGTGATGACATTGTAGTTACCCGTCGTTAACGCATAAACACTGGCGTACGCTCCCATAGCATTAGCAATCAAAATAATAAAAGTACCGAGTAAGGCTGGAGATAATACTGGCAGGGCAATGTAACGCCAGAACTGCCATGTTTTCGCGCCCAGTAATGCGGATGCGGCTTGCCAATCGTCACTTAACGCATCAAATGCCGGGTACAGCAGTAGTACCGCGAGAGGTACTTGAAAGTAGATATAAATGGCCAGCAGTCCCCATTGACCATATAAATTAAAATCGTCAATGATGCCGTATCTTTTCAGCAGTAATGTTAGTGCCCCGTTAAAACCAAGAATAATAATAAATGCAAAGGCTAGGGGAACACCGCTAAAGTTAGCGGCCATATTGGTAAACGAAATGATCTAATCGCGTAACCCTGAATCAAAGCGGCGCAGTGATGACACGAAGCACGCGGCAATGGTAATAGCCACCAAGCTAGACGTAATGGATAACCAGAGACTGTTGGTAAATCCTTGTAAGATAAACGCCGAGTCAAAAATCTCTTGATAATTCTCGACGCTGAATGCTTCTTCATAAATGAAACTGTTAACCAGTACCCATAACATCGGGGCTATTTGGAACATAAAAAATAATAGTGCAAACGGCAGCAAGATTAATGCAGGTTTGAACTTCGTTAATGCCAAACGCTTATGGTTTGGCTTTGTGGTTGCTACTTGTGTAACTGGGGCCGAAACAGTGTTCATAGGTTTATTTACACTCTTGGACTGTTTATTTACACTCTTGGACTGTTTGATTAAGCGAGCTAGATTGGTTGATTAATAGCTCAGGTTTTTTGATTAATAGATCCTGATTGTAGGATTTGTCATGGTCGGTTAATCCCAATAATTGGCAAACGTTACCGCAAATATCTGTTTGTTTCATTGTCGTAGGCTGGTGGCTAAAATGTTCACCGATTACAAACAAAGGCACCGCGCGTTCTTCAGGTAATATGCCGCCATGTGATTTATCATTGTTCATGCCATGATCACTGGTAATCATGGTTTGATAGCCCGCTTGTAACCAAATATCCATATAGTTAGACAAAATGATATCTACCCGACGGGCTGAATTACGGTATTGGCTCGAGTCCAATCCAAATTTATGCCCTGTATCATCGATGTTCATCGGGTGGATCAGTAAGAAATCAGGCTGGTGCTGTTGGCGTAGATGTTCTGCGTCCAAAAACAACATTTCATCAGGGTAATGATCCAAGTGATAGAAGCAACCATGTTGAATATTTAAACTTGGATCTTGGGTAAATCGATCGCGCACGGCATTGTAAGGTGCGATATTATATAATTCGCTCATCCAATGGTAAGCGGCAGCAGCAGTGGTGAGAGAGGCTTTTTTAGCTAAACTAAATATACTGCTATGGTGGGACAGACGAACAATATCATTATTGACTATGCCACTTTGTGCTGGTGTTACGCCCGTTAATAAACATTCGTACAGCGGGCGTGACATGGATGGTAGTTCACTGATAATCGGATAAAGTGTCGCTCGATCTTGTTCGATTAATGCATTCAAGTAACCCATGCACTCACGGGCTACTTGATGATTAAGACCATCGAGAACAACAAGTATGACTTTATTGTTCATTCAATTCTCGTTATTTGATATGACTTTTTTGCTATTTAATATGGAGCAGTACGTTTTCTTGCCACTGACGTGGTAGTTTGCGTGTGCTTTTTTCCCATGCTTTAAAATCTGTTACCGGGTGTACATTGCTATATTGCTCAGTCGGTAATAACTTTGCTTGGACTGACGCTGGTAAGCTAACATCGTCACGAATTGGACGTGCGTAACCTTTAGCTAAATTGATTTGGCCTTGATCACTAAAGATGTATTCACGCGCCAGTTTTGCCGCATTTGGGTTTTGGGCATATTTATTAATGATGGTGGTGTAACCAGAGATAACCGAACCATCTTGTGGAATCGATACGGTGAAACGGCTACGATCAATTTGATCACGATAGTTAAGGGCATTAAAGTCCCAAAGGATAGCGACTTCAACTTCGCCTTTTTCAAGATTCGTTAAACCGGGATCATTCAGTGATAGGCGACCTTGTTTTGCCAATTCAGCGAAAAATTTAATCGCTGGTTTCAGATTTTTTTCGCTACCACCTTGGGAAAAGGCAGCAGCAAGCACTGCATTATTTGCTTGTGATGCGATGCCCACATCACCCACTGTGACTCTATAATCGCCTTTGAGAATATCGTCCCATGATTTTGGCGGGTTTTTGACTAAATTATTATTCGAGATAAATGAGATGGTACCAGTATAAGCAAGTGCCCAGTGGCCGTCTTTGTCTTTGGCCCAATTTGGAACGCTGTCCCAGGTACTTGGTTTATATGCTTGTGTTACGCCTTGTTTTACTGCTACACGTGCAAAAGCAAAACCAACGTCACCGATATCTGCGGTTGCATTGTGTTTTTCGGCTGCAAATTTAGCCACTTCTTGTGCTGAACTCATATCAGTATCTTGGTGTTTTAAGCCATAGATATTACTCAGATCAACCCAAGTATCTTTCCAGTTCGCCCAGCTATCTGGCATACCGACACTGTATACGGCACCTTCTTTTTTTGCAGCGACAATAATTGAATCAAGATTGTCATTAGCATTAACGGCCGTTATCATCAAACTTGCGATTAATGTAGTACTGGTTAGCAACGTTTTCATTATCTCTATCTTCCTAGACAGGTGAGTTCGTTGTGTATGTTATGCCTTTTTTATGACAGTTTTTGTGGATTTTCATGACAGCTTTATGAAGAATAGGTGGGTAATAAATAGTTATTTAAAGCATAACGCAAGTTATATGAAACGTATTGTCATGTTAAGTAATGCACTGTTATATAAAGGTTTGTGGATCATTCACATCTTTCTTTACTCTTTATATATTTGTCCTGTATGATTATGTCACTATCATCGACAGAGGATTGAACTAATAGGGATGTGAATGTTCATTAAGTTCATTAATGTTAAAAAAAGTATCACTAGAAAAAAAATTATTATTAATAGCAGGCAGTCTATCTGCGCTATTTATTATATTTAGTATCAATTATTTTTTATATATTCGAAATAATGTCATCGATCAGCGTCTATGTGCATTAGTACCCCGCATTAATTTCATTGGTTCAATTATTAACGATTATTATCAGCAATATCTTGATGGTAAATTAGCATTATTAGACGCTCAATCGCAGGCGATTAAGCGAATACATCAAATCAATAAAGACAATGATAATTACATTTTTGTGTTTAAGGATGATTATACCTTACTTGAATCCATTAACCGTTCTGTCTTGCGTAATCAGAATGTCAAAGAGGTAAAGGATATTAAAGGTGTAAAGCTCTATCAGCTTTTACATACCGAAGTGATAACGAGAGCTAATGGGGGTTATTCTCATTATTATGCTTATTCTAAAGTTTCACATGAAGAGCAGGAAAAAATTTCCTACTCTAAGTATTTTTCTCCTTGGGGTTGGGTCTATGGTGAGGGGATGTATATTAACGATGTTGATAAGTCTATTCTCAATATACTGACTTCTAACTAATCACTTTCGTTTTATTTATGTTTTTGTAACACACTTAAACCTCAGCTTGCTGGGGTTTTGTTGTTTTCAATACAGCATTTTATTCCTGAATTAATCAATATCAATAGACCTCAATATCTGATCTCCGTTAATATTTTAGTTGGCCTGATTATTGCATTTAAAATGAAATGACCAATATTTTGACGGTGTGATCAAGGAATCGAAAATGAGAAAATCAATAATAACTTCAGTGTTGGCAAGTCTACTGCTATCAGGCTGTGGAAGCGGTGGAAGCGGTGGCAGTGATAGTAGTAACTCTGGTTCGACGCCAACCACGAAGTATAGACTTCAGTTTGTGCAATTAGTTGAACGAGCTGAAAATACTGGTGATGCTCGTTGTACTTTATTTGATGTTGGCGGACAGGCTAGCGGCAAAGAAACATACGCAAAATTAGCAACTGATGTCACTGTGAAAATGTATGATAAAAATGGCGATTTCGTCGAAGATTTATCATCTTCAATTACGACTGCAGGTATATTAAGTATTGCTAAAAATAGCGTAGCGGATGGTGGTTATATATCCGTTATTGATTCTCCGAGTGATACAGATTCGTTTTACAAAGTATTATCAATCCAGAAAGCACTTCTGGGTGACCTTATGATTGCAGTAGAGCGAAATCAGGGAGTTAACTCGTCTTGTTATAAAGAAACTCCAATAACGATGAAAACGGGATATGCTTCGGTTACCCCAAATGGTATTCCTTCAAGCACTTGGGCTTATGATTCATCTCAGAGTGAGATTGCAGCGGTTGCTTTTACGAGTAAAAAGGTTAGTGCGTATGGTAATGAAGACGTATTAGTACGAGCCTATTTTGGTGGAACAGATTTAGTTGATTATGCGTTTGTGTCAACGTTAACACCAGGTGACGGTGGAGATCGAAAGCATTTATCTGGTGTTGCTTTTCCTACGCATAATTGGACGATTGGCCAAAGGCTTACTGGGCAGCTCTCTGGATTATCGGTACGATTAAATCGAGGTAATTACAGTTACCCATGGCTTGATGCAACATTTGTTGCGGCTACGGGCGTGACAACTGGTTTTGCTTACGTAGACACGGAAACGAATTGGAGCTATAACGCTACAGGTAGAACAACCTCAAATTGGAACTTCAGACACAATGATGAATTACTACCTGTCTCATTAGACGTTAACCTACCAACAGAGCTAACCCTCCGTAATGACGATTCTGAAATTAATACCCTTGCTTCCAATTTTGTTTTTCAAGCACGAGGTATTGATTCTACATTAACGCGTTTACAAAGAAGTAGTTATTATATCGATGTTACTGATATTGAAGGTAAAACAAATACTTTAAACCATGTTATTTATAGTGAAGTTGCAAGCGGTGAAAATGTGATTATTCCAAACCTTGCATTGACTAACTTGGATGACCCAACGAGTGCGACTAATCTAACTACCGCGGTATTATCAGCTGATTCATTAACTGCCGATTTGAAAACATTTTTCATGTATGAAAATGCAGTTTCAGATTTGGTTTCCGTTGTATTGTCACCTGCAGATATAGTTCAAAACAATAAAACCAAATACACGGACACGTATACCTTACTTAATCGTTAATACGCATTATGTAAATATTAATAATAAAACCTCAGCCTGCTGGGGTTTTATTGTTTTTGGCTATTTAAACTGGTGATATGCAGGATGAACCAAGTGCGCAATTCGATGAAAATAGTTGCTGTTATGGTTGCCAATGAATGGAAGCACTGGGTAGACTGCCGACTCGATAGTTATATTTAAACATTAAGTTTGTATATAAATAGTGAGTTTGCCGCGACAAGGAGTTGTAAATGTTGGTCTATAGCCTAGAAATGATATGCATTGTTGCGTTTGCGCTCAGTGGGGTATTGGTTGAGTCTAATCGCGGTAAAGATATTGTCAGTATCATGATGCTAGGTTGGATCACGGCATTAGGCGGCGGCACATTACGCGATCTTATTTTATCGGCAGAGACGATATTTTGGATCCGCGATCCCAGTTATTTTTGGACCGCATTGTCGAGTGCTGTTATTGGATTTTTCAGCATTACCCATATCCGTAAGAATAGCCTGAACAAGCTCATTATTATGTTTGATACTATCGGCGTATCGCTATTCTCGATATTAGTCACTCAACAATTATACAGTGCTGGTTATGCGGCTTATGTTTCGGTATCAATGGGTATAGTCACTGCGATATTTGGTGGGGTATTACGGGATATTCTTGCTCATCGACAAACCTTGTTTAATAATACAGAACTGTACGCAAGCCCTGTTATTTTAGGCTGTTGCCTGTATATATTATTGATTAATTTTCAGGTTGATATAACATTAGCAGCGTTGACATGTATGATATTAATTGTCTCTATGCGTTTGTATATAATGGTAAAAAAGATCCGTTTTCCCGCATTCTTATTATTAAAATAACCATTATCTACATATTACGCCGTGTTTTGATATCCCTGCTAGTCTCTGATATAGCATCTTGAAGAAACTTGGATACCACATATAGTGGTAATAATGCGGATTAAAAGTGGTGATAAGAAACGATGATGAATAAACCTTCGACAAAACCAACTGCAGCTGAGTCTGGAGATATGGTTAGTGAACCAATTGTGGCTGAAAATTTTTTAGTCTCGCAGCCATGGCGGGCATTATTGCTGTGTGCAGGCTGCCTAGCGGTGGGTCTTGGCGTGCTAGGTATATTCTTACCCCTATTACCCACTGTGCCATTTTTATTGTTAGCAGCTGCTTGTTTTAGTCGTTCTTCACGAAAATTACAGTTGTGGTTGTTTAACCATCGCTATCTCGGACCGTACTTAACTAATTATTTATTGCGTCAGGGCATCAGTAAAAAGCAGCTATTGAGCTCACTTTCCAGCATGTGGATTGCGATGTTGTTAGCGATATATTTTGCCCCTATCTGGTATGTGAAAATACTATTATTGGTCACCGCTTGCCTTGTTAGCCGTCACCTTCTATCCTTACAACGCTTGCCATAATCACTATTGTACTGATTTTTACACGGCTATCAGGCTAAAATAGTTGCTTAAACTGGACTGAAATACTAATTATTTTATATAAATCGTATTTTTTTCCATTTCTGCTAACTAACTCATATTATTTTTGTATCTTTAATGTAACACTCCCGCAGCATTAAATTTCGTAAGTTAAGAGGCCCTTGGTATGTTTAAAGCGTTAGATGCACTTTCTCCGTCGTTTATAGATCGTCCATTGGATGAACTTTGGCAGTTAATTTCTCCTTTGTATATGGTTGATGAGTCAAAATGGTTAGCAGAATTGTTACCAATGGCACGCCCATCTGCAGAAGAAAAATCTCAGATCACCACCAATGCAACTGTGTTAATTGAACGCGTGCGCGCTGATAAGCAAGCCATCCAAATGATCGATGCCTTGTTACTGGAATACAGCCTAGATACCAAAGAAGGTATCTTGTTGATGTGTCTTGCTGAAGCATTGATGCGTATTCCGGATGCGGCAACAGCAGATGCATTAATTCGTGACAAATTAAGTGTTGCAGACTGGAAGTCACACCTAAAAAATTCTGATTCAACATTTGTGAATGCATCCACTTGGGGACTATTACTGACTGGTAAAGTTGTCAGTATGGATCGCAAAGATACTAAATCGGCGAGCAGTACTATTAGCCGTTTAGTGAATAAAGTATCAGAACCTATTATTCGCCAAGCAATGAACCAAGCCATGAAGATCATGGGACACCAATTTGTATTGGGTCGTAATATTGCTGAAGCACAAAAAAATGGTCGTTCATCGCGTGATAAAGGCTTTACCTATTCATTTGATATGCTAGGTGAGTCGGCATTAACAACTGCCGATGCGAAGAAATATTTTAATGATTACATTCAAGCCGTCGAATCGGTTGGTAGCAATAAATACGGTAATGACAAAACGCCGGCACCAACAGTTTCAATTAAACTGTCAGCACTGCACCCGCGCTATGAAGTGGCTAACGAAGCGCGTGTTATGACTGAAATGCACGACACAGTATTAGAATTACTGTTGCGTGCACGTGATTTGGATGTGGGTATTACTATCGATGCGGAAGAAGCGGATCGTTTAGAATTATCACTCGCATTATTTGAAAAACTGTACCGTCACCCGAAACTGCAAGGTTGGGGCAAATTCGGTATCGTTGTACAAGCTTACTCTAAGCGTGCTCTGCCAACATTAATTTGGCTTGCAGCATTAGCGAAAGAGCAGGGTGATGTGATCCCATTACGTTTAGTTAAAGGTGCTTATTGGGATACAGAGCTTAAATTATCACAGCAAAATGGCTATGATGCTTACCCTGTTTATACGCGCAAAGAAGCAACTGATGTTGCCTATTTAGCGTGTGCTCGTTTCTTATTAAGCGAGCAAATTCGTGGTTGTATCTATCCACAGTTTGCCAGCCACAATGCTCATACGGTGTCTGCGATTGCGACCATGGCTGAGCATAAAGATTTTGAATTCCAGCGTCTACACGGCATGGGTGATGCGTTATATAATCACGCATTAGAGATCTATGGTGTTGATGTGCGCATCTACGCACCAGTGGGTAGCCATAAAGACTTGCTACCATACTTGGTTCGACGCTTATTAGAAAATGGTGCAAACAGCTCGTTTGTGCATCGTTTAGTTGATGCCGATTGTCCGATTACGGAATTAACAGAACATCCGGTAGATACTCTAGATAGTCGTCCGACATTACATAACAGTTTGATCCCACTGCCGACTAAGATCTTTGCGGGACGTAAAAACTCATGCAACATCAATGTTGACATTATTAGTGAAATTACGCCGTTTAATACAGAGCTTAGCTTGCAAATGCAAAAAACGTGGCAAGCGGCACCAGTGGTTAATGGGCAGGTGATCACGACTGAATTAGACAATGCAAAACCAGTCAGTGCCCCTTACGACCGCCGTATTCACGTTGGCCAAGTATTGTGGTCAACACCTGCAGAAGTCACAACAGCATTAGATACAGCTGCTGATTATTTCCCTACATGGTCAGCAGTTCCGGTGGCTGAACGTGCAGCATATTTAAATAACGTTGCAGATCTACTGGAAGCGAACTTAGCCGAATTAGTGGCGTTATGTCATAAAGAAGCCGGGAAAACGATTCACGACAGCTTAGATGAAGTACGTGAAGCGGTTGATTTCTGTCGTTACTACGCAATGCAAGCCACCGAAAATTTCTCGGTAGCAAAAAACCAAGTTCGTTTTGATGGTATTGCCCAGCAAGTAACGCGTCAGGGACAAGGTGTGTTTGTGTGTATCAGTCCGTGGAACTTCCCACTGGCAATTTTCCTTGGTCAAGTTGCGGCTGCATTGGTTGCGGGTAATACCGTTATCGCGAAACCTGCAGAGCAAACAAGCTTGATTGCGGCACGTACTATGGAATTAATGTTAGAAGCGGGTCTGCCTAAAGAAGCTGTGCATTTATTGCCTGGTGGCGGTGCGGCAATTGGTTCACTACTGACAGCTGACGAGCGTATCGCGGGTGTTGTATTCACTGGTTCAACAGAAACTGCACAAGTAATTAACCGTGCATTAGCGAAACGTGATACGAACGTTGCCACCTTAATTGCTGAAACGGGTGGTCAAAACACCATGATCGTTGACAGTACGGCACTGCCAGAACAAGTTGTTCGTGATGTGATGCGTTCTGCATTTGCTTCTGCGGGTCAACGTTGTTCAGCACTGCGTGTATTGTTTGTGCAAGAAGATATTGCTGACCGTATTACCACCTTGATTCAAGGTGCAATGCAAGAATTACATATTGGTCTACCGCAACATCATCATACAGATGTGGGCCCGGTGATTGATTTACTTGCTAAGAACAAACTGCAAGCGCACATTGATAAAATGCGTGCGACAAGCAAACTAGTCGGTGAAGTAAGTCTGACTGACGAATGTAACTTTGGTGACTTCATTGCTCCAATAGCATTTGAAATTAACAGCATTAACCAATTAGAAAATGAACAGTTCGGTCCTATTTTACATATCGTGCGTTATAAAGCGGCTGATTTAAACAATGTGATTACTGAGATTAATGCGACAGGCTTTGGTTTAACGATGGGGATCCACAGTCGTAATGAACGTACTTACACTGATATCGAACGCCAAATTAGAGTGGGTAACTGTTACATTAACCGTGACCAAGTTGGTGCTGTTGTTGGTGTACAACCATTCGGTGGTCAAGGTTTATCAGGTACGGGTCCAAAAGCGGGTGGTCCACATTATCTATATCGTTTCACTAAGCAAGTTGTTAGCGCTTAAGCTGCGTCATTGTAAATTAAGGAGTTAAACCATGGTTGTAGAAAAAAAATTAGTTCAGACGCAGCATCTGATTGAAACTGGCCTTTGTGCGTGGCAGAGCTGGAACGAACAGGGTGTTATTGCACGTGCTGAGTTGATTGCAAAATGGGCTGAGATTATTAGCCAAGAAGCCGCATTAGGTAAACTTACGGCTGAAATGGCGAAGTATCAAAAACACCAAGCCATTACCCTATTGGGCGATGAAAAATTAATGCCAGGGCCGACAGGAGAAGTGAACGAGCTTTACAGTGCCGGACGTGGTTTATTTATTGTCGCAGCAACAGATGCCGAGCAAAGCAGCACGATTAATGCCATTGTGGGTCATGTGAGTGCGGCGTTATTAGCGGGTAATACTTTGGTATTGGCTCTGCCACAAGCGCAGCAAGCATTGCAATTTGTGTTGCTTAATACACTGCATGCCGCGGGTATTCCTGAACTTGTTGTGCAGGGTGCTGAAGAAACAGAATTAACGGCACTGATTGAATCTCCAAAAGTAGCGGGTGTTGCGTTTACCGGTGATAAAAAAACCGCGCAAACGATTAACCGTACTTTGTCTACACGCGAGGGTTTATTGGCGCAGTTAGTGGCTGAAGTGAGTGGTAGTGCATTGGCTTACGTAACAGATAATCACTTTATCTTACGCTTTATTACCGAGCGTACACGTACCATTAATATTACTGCTGTGGGTGGTAATGCAACCTTGTTAGAACTCGGTGGCGGCGACCATTAATTGTTAGCTTAATATGAATAACCCTATCAGGTACGCATTTGCATGCCTGATATGGGACTCCTATCAGTGTAAGTCCGTTTATTTAGTAGTATCATCAGCCCCATTGTCTTGAGTTATCATTTGTAAACTTGTGTCTTAAGTTATCATTTGTAAATTAAAAGTAGGTCACTGATGCAAAAAATTACCCGTTGCATGGCAACTAATAAACGTATCGCGCTTGTAGCCCATGATCACATGAAGTCAGATTTGATTGCTTGGTCAAAAGCACGTGTTGATATTCTCAAAAAACACCATTTATTCGGAACTGGCACGACAGCCACCTTATTAACCAAACACGTTGAACTACCTGTTAAAGCACTATTGAGCGGTCCTATGGGCGGCGATCAACAGCTTGGCGCACTGATTGCCGAAGGCGAGATTGATATGATGATCTTTTTCTGGGACCCAATGAACGCAGTACCGCATGATCCGGATGTAAAAGCATTATTACGTTTAGCCGCAGTATGGAATATTCCTGTTGCGACAAATCCAGCAACGGCTGATTTCATTATTGATTCGATTCATACCAGTAACAAATACGAACATGCAGTGCCTGATTACGAAGGTTATTTAGCGGAACGTACTTGCGAGCTATAACGCAGAAAATAACTATTGTTTTCGAATAACAGAAAATAATTATTGTTTTGAAATGGCAGTATGAAAGGTAATAACAGCAGAAGCTATCTGCTGTTATTACTGATTGGCATAAGTCGTGTTAATCTTCTTTGAAATGCTCTTCAGTCATCATATGACCAAGCTTGTCGGCTTTGGTTTTTAAATAATGTTCATTGTGCATATTCTTACCCACTTGTAATGGTTGACGAGCAACCACATTAACGCCGTATTCTTCCATTGCCGCTAATTTTTTCGGGTTGTTGGTCATCAATTTAACTTTGTTAATGCCAAGGTGATCTAACATAGGTTTACACATCGCATAATTACGTAAATCGGCAGCAAAGCCTAACTTTTCATTTGCTTCAACCGTATTGGCACCAGAGTCTTGTAAATTATACGCACGGATCTTGTTTAGTAGACCAATACCACGTCCTTCTTGACGTAAATATAGAATGAAACCAGAACCTGCTTCAGTGATATTTTTCATTGCGGTTTCAAGTTGGAAGCCACAATCACAGCGTAAACTAAACAAAGCGTCACCAGTTAAACATTCTGAATGGATACGTCCTAGTACGACTTCATCCTTCGCTAACTCGCCATAAGTTAGCGCCACATGTTCTTTGCCTGTCTCTGAGTCTTCGAAGCCGTGCATTGTGAAAGTACCAAAAGGTGTAGGTAGTTTTGAAGATGCGATAAATTTAATAGACACGGATTACCTCTTACTATCCAGCGCTATGATTAGCGATGAACGTCAAATAGAATTTCTTTTGGCTAGTTTACTCGTTTATGGCGGCAATCTGAATAGAGAATTGTAAAAAGACGGGATAATTATCATTCGTTATCACGATCAATGCAAAGTACACCTAATTATGTACTTTACCGTCGTGGATCGTGCTTAGGTGCTCGCCGTATTTCTATGAGTGCGAGTATTAGTGGCGTACGTAAAACTCTTTTGCAAATGATGGACGTGCCGCTTTAAGAGTTTGTGCTTGTTGTTCAGTCATTTTACCGGCTGGAAAACCTAACGCTTTGTGATCGAGTAAAGCACGGGCCTTAATATTAATACACAGTTTGATTTTACTGCCACTACCGATGATTTCTTGACTGTTGAGGGCGGGAACTAAAATGCAGTGTTCGATTAAATTGGCAACAGAAGCGACTTCTAAAGGCAGTGAAATAATATCTTTCTTTTGAAAAATGAATTCACGGATCACAGCTTGCTCAGAGGTATTCATTATTTTAACCATTTTGGTTATTTTATTCATCATATCTGTTTCGCTTTGTTTCTCAAGCACTGAGTGGCCCACTTGAACAAGTAACAGTGCGATAAAATAAGCGATGCTTGAAATGACAACAATAGAGATATAACCACGGTATTCCGTCACCCATTGTTCTAATCCTGATACCGACAATGCTGTGGTTGGCAGTAGCAGTACTAATGCTGCTGCAAGCAGTAACCAAGTTGTGGCAATGTTTATCTGTTTGTAATTTTGAATATACTGCTTAAGTTCATGCATGATCAAGCCTCTACTAATAACTGCTGTCAAAAAATTGTCTGATGTATGACATTATTTCTGTAATTCTTCTTAGGTTCAAATATAAGCATTTTTTGTGCCACTAAATTAATTATTTTCAATAGTCGTGATATTGATGACTATCAGTTGGTTGAGCCGTATACTAAGTACTGTTTATGCACTTTTAAATGGATGTAACATGCAGTATTTGCCAATTTTTATGGATGTAAATAATAAGAACGTATTAGTTGTTGGCGGTGGTGAAGTCGCGAGTCGAAAAGTTGACTTGTTATTGAGTGCCGGTGCTAAGGTAACTGTGTTATCTCCACGTTTAAACGATACGCTGCAACGCTATCGTGATGATGCCAAAATAACAGTGGTTATTGACGGCTATAATCGTGATTACCTCGGTGATTACGTGATGGTATGGGTAACAACGGATGATACCTTGCTCAATAAACAAGTATGGCAAGACTGTTGCGAACGTAACTTATTAGTGAATGTCGCCGACCAGCCTGAATTGTGTGAGTTTATCACTCCCTCTATTATTGATCGTTCACCGTTACAAATTGCTATATCGAGTGGTGGCGCTTCGCCTGTACTTATCCGCTATTTACGGGAGAAATTAGAAGCATTATTACCGGAAACACTCGGCCTGCTTGGTAGTTTTGCTGGTGAACAGCGTGAACGTGTACAGCAAAAATTTGGTAGCGTGACAGAAAGACGTCGTTTTTGGGAACGTTTTTTCACCTCGAAAGCAGTTGAACTTGCAACCGACAACACGAAATTACAGTCTGAATTTGATCGACAGTTAAGCACACCGAATACCGATGTTGGTGGGGATATTTACCTTATTCAATTACCTGATGAAATTGATTTATTACGGTTAAGAGCCTTGCGTTTAATGCAGCAAGCTGATGTGATTTTATATGTAGAAGGCGATGACAATATTGCTGATTTTGTTGAATTATGCCGTCGTGATGCCGAGCGCTATCCTGTACTGAGTGATGACTTTGCTGTGCAAGTACAAGCGCGTAAGCAACAAGGCGAACGGGTTTGTCTGTTAATTAATAACAACGAACAGTTTAATTTATTAACCACAGAGCTCAACGCGGTTAGTGTTATCGCTTAATTATTTGTAGGACTGATTTTAAGATGTATTCAGGTTTTTTCATTGTTATAGTCCCTTTGGTACTGGGCTACCTTGTCGAATTAAAACAAACGAGACATATTCATTGGATTAATGTTTGTACCAATAAAATGATCTACGTGATCTTGTTCTTGATGGGAATTAGCTTATCGCATTTGGATAACTTTGCGCAAAATATTCAGAATATCGGATTATACAGTTTTACGGTGCTCAGTTGTGTGTCAATCGCGAACTTAATTACGTTGTGGGGACTGGATAAACGTTTAACTAAAACGATAGTGGGGGAAGGGGAGTCATTAAGTAAATGGCATCTTATTTTAGAATCGATACAGTTAATTTTTGTTATTGCTGGCGGTTTTATATCGGGTTTATTTATTCCTTCAGAAATGATTAATATCGATATTATCAGTGAAGGTGCATTGGTATTACTGTTACTGTTTATCGGTTGCCAATTACGTAATAGTGGTATGCAATTACGCGAAATTTTACTTAATACTTGGGGTATCAAGATTGCGATAGTGATGATACTGAGTTCTTGGGTTGGTGGGTTGGCTGCAGCCTTATTACTGGATATACCGTTAACGAATGGTTTGGCCTTGGCATCGGGCTTCGGTTGGTATTCGTTATCGGGTATTTTGATTACAGATGGTTTATCGCCAGTATTTGGTGGTGCGGCGTTTATTATTGATTTAGGTCGTGAGCTGCTGGCTATTTTAATTATTCCCTCATTGATTCGTTTATACCCATCCACTGCAATTGGTTATGCGGGCGCGACGGCAATGGACTTCACGCTACCAATGATCCAAAAATCCGGTGGTAATGGTTATGTACCGCTTGCCATTGTTAGTGGTTTTATTTTAAGTTTATCGTCACCGTTATTTATTAGTTTGTTCTTAGTACTGTAATCACAGGAACTTAGGCTAATAAATCCAGATAAATAAAAGGGAGATGCTGTTAGTCAGCGCCTCCCTTTTTGTATTTAGTCCCTGAACAAGTTAATTTTTGAATTAGCTAATCTTGCCTTCAACTAATAGCTGACGAATTAATGGCGCACAGATAAGCTCCATCGCCAGTGCCATTTTTCCGCCAGGTACAACCAAGGTATTGATCCCAGAAATAAACGAGCCATCGATCATGGTTAGCAAATAAGGGAAGTCGACATTTTTTACGCTTTGGAAACGGATCACCACCAAACTTTCATCCAATGTTGGGATCGTTGTCGCACTAAATGGGTTTGAGGTATCGACTAACGGTACGCGCTGAAAGTTAATGTGGGTACGTGAGAACTGCGGAGTAATAAAGTTAATGTAATCGTCCATCGACCGCACAATTGAATCTGTTACCGCCTCACGAGAGTGACCACGGTCTTCAGTGTCTCGGACTAGTTTTTGGATCCACTCCAAGTTGACGATCGGCACCATGCCGATCAATAGATCTACATGCTTGGCCACATCATTGTCTTTGGTCGCGACGCCGCCGTGCAGGCCTTCATAAAATAAAAGATCAGTACCCGCATCGATATCTTGCCAAGGCGTAAATGTACCCGGCATTAAGTTGTATGGTACGGCTTCGTCAAACGAGTGTAGGTAACGACGATATTTACCGCTGCCATCGCGGCCATAGTCTTGAAAGAAGCTTTCCAGTAACTCAAAATCATTGGCTTCAGGGCCAAAATAGCTGATATGTCGACCTTGTTCACGGGCTTTGCGGATAGCCACATCCATTTCGGGACGGGTATATCGATGAAAACTGTCGCCTTCGATAAAAGAGGCTTTGATGTTTTCTTGCTGGAACATATGTGCAAAGGCCAAGCTAGTGGTAGAAGTACCGGCGCCTGATGAACCTGTCACAGCAATAATAGGATGTTTTGCTGACATTTGATCGACCAACTAGTTGAATTTAAGGAGTGAGTGCTATGTTATACGAGTTAAATGCACTGAGATCAAGTATAAAATTTGCACAGTTATTGTGGGTTTTTAAGAACTTCGCTCTTTGGTAAGATGTTTACGCTGTCATGTAATTCAGAGTAAACGATAACCACATCACCGGTTTCAAGTTGTTTGGTTACCTGGCACACTTTCTCTGACATCGACATTTCAAGGCTGCCATAATCTGTACCTTCTCGTAGCACGAAATGTTCGATTAATGTATTTAGCGTATTTGTATCTAGTTGCTGATATGGAATAATCATAATTGAGCTCTACATTAGTGGTTACCGATAATTTGTCTAATATTAACATATTTTTTCTAATTGATTGCTAAATACAGCCAGCTTAAATACAATGATTCTCATTTAGATTGTTTCGATTTATATATTCGCTCACTCTTAACTTCATATTTAGTCGCAGTGGAACAACATGAACTATTCAGCAATTTGGTCAATCGGGTTACTTACAGGCGCATTAATTATGCCTGCTCAGGCAACGAGTAAGCTTGATAATATTATTGGTAGCAAGCAGCAATCACAGGTGCAAGCACAACGTACTCAGGAGCATATTGCTGATCTAGATGACAAAACAAGCGAAACTGTGAATGAATATCGTGCATTGTTACGTGAAAACGCAGTATTGACTGCTTATACAACACAGTTAGAAAAACAGGTTTCACAACAGCAGCAGTTACTCATCAGTTTAGAAAAGAACATGGCCAGCGTCCGTGAAACACGTATGGAACTGACCCCGTTAATGCAAGAAATGGTACAAGTACTAACCCTGTTTGTTGAACAAGATATCCCTTTCTTATGGCAAGAACGTCAATTACGTTTAGCTGAACTCAATCGTTTGTTAGATAACCCTAATATTAGTGTCGCGGATAAATACCGTCGTATCTTAGAAGCCTATCAAATTGAGACTGAATATGGTGATACTATCGAAACATGGCAAGCACAGCTACCATTAAGTGATGCCGACAAAACTGTACAACTTATCCGTGTTGGTCGCGTCGCTCTATATTACCTGACGCCAGATCATAATAACGCAGGTTATTGGGATAACAGCAGTCGCACTTGGTTAATATTACCAGCAAGTTGGCTGCCGAAAGTGAAACAAGCCTATGATGTGGCAGACAACAAAACCGTACCAACTTTATTATCCCTACCTTTATTAGAGGCATCGATAGTATCGGAAATCGTACCGGCGAATTCTGTTTCGGCCACGCAGCAGCAGGAGGCGCTATAATGACTATTACGACTACGCTTAGAATTATGCCAACGTATTTTAACGCTCTCTTGATTACGACTAGCTTGTTGATGTTCAACGTCAATGCGACACCATTGGATGATCTGTTAAAGCAAGTTAAGCAAAGTAATGTGGCTGAAACTAAAATAGACAATGAGGCATTAACGCGTTTTAAAAGTAATCTTGCGACTCAAGAAGCCAATTTAGCGAAACAAGCTAAACGTAACCAAACACTACAACAACAAATGACCCAGTTGCAAAATACCATTGCTGGCAACAATAAACTGATTTTAGCGAAACAAAAATTAGCCAATAGTGAAAAGTCCGATTTGGATAACGTGTTCAGTGAATTCCGCCGCGCTAGCCAGGACCTACGTGGTCAATTAAATAAAAGCCCACTAAGCGCTATTTTATCAGGACGTTCAATCCAACTATCACCTTATAGCGAAGCGAATTTTGAACCGAATCTTGTAGCGATTAAAAACTTATGGTTATTATTTACCGAGCAAATGGTGGCAAGCAGTAAAGTCACGACCACAGAAACTCAAGTGACGATGGCGAATGGTAGCAAAGAAATGTTAGCGGTTACCCAAATCGCTGGTTTTACCGCATTTACCGCGCAAGGCCCGCTGTTGTATCAACCTGCGAGTGAAAGTTATCAGTTATTACCGTCAAATTCGGCGGATATGACAGCACGTATAGCGGCTTTTTCACAACCACAAGACGGCTTTGTGAGTACCTTAATTGACCCTTCTGCAGGTGCATTACTGGAGCGTGCGACACAAGTTCGCGCTTGGTGGCAGGTATTTTCTGATGCGGGTGTTGTTGGTGGCATTATTGTCGCGGTGGGAATTATCGGCATGACAATCGGTTTATTCCGTCTGTTGGTTCTGACACGTGAAGCGAAGAAAATAGAATTACAAAAACAGCAATTAAATAAACTGACAGATAACCCACTCGGCCGTATCATAAGTGTCGCGGAGCGTCACGAACGCAGTAATGCCGATGAACTAGCGCGTTTTCTTGATGAAGCAATTTTGGCTGAGCTACCTGAATGTCGTAAAGGACTGGGTTCGATAGCGGTACTGGCGACTATCGCGCCACTGCTCGGGTTGTTAGGTACTGTGGCAGGGATGATTGAAACATTTCAAGCTATTACCGCGTACGGAAACAGCGACCCTCAAGTATTATCAAGTGGTATCTCTCAAGCTTTGTTAACCACTAAATTTGGTTTGATTGCCGCTGTGCCACTTATGTTATTACACAGCTTATTAACCAGTAAAAGTGACAGTATCCTGCATGTAATAGAACACCAAAGTGCAGGTTTATTAGCGCAACGTCAACAGCGCCTTAGCTTATATGCCAATGAAGCAGAGCCCCGAGTAATGACTCATCAGCAGCAAGCGACAGGTAACGTGTAAGTATGTCTGGCTTTATTGATTTTCTTAGCAATGCGTCGGTGATTTTTTGGGTCATCATGTTGTTGTCGGTGGTGATGTGGTGGACGATAGCACGTTGTTATTTACAGTATGCTTTGCAATATCCGGTGCTATCACTGCATTACCAACGCGAATGGGCGCAGTGGCAGGGACAATCTCATTTACTTGCGGTCGCGGTGCGCGATGGCTTTATTTCTGAATTACAAAGTCAGCTCACTCGTAAGCTTATTTTTATTAAAACCTTAACCGGGGTTTTACCGTTATTAGGGTTACTGGGTACGGTCGATGGCATGATTGATAATTTTTCCGTGTTGTCTGACAGTCTCGGTGTATCGGAATTATTTAGTAGTGGGATTGCCCAAGCATTATTAACTACGCTAGCGGGATTGGTGACAGGGTTATCTGGTTTGTTTTTTTGTCATAGTTTGAACAAACGGGCGAATTTATTGACCTTGGATCTCGCCCAAAAATTAGTTGTTAAAGGGATATAAATGAGAACGCGATTTAGCCGAAGTAATAGTGATGCGCTCACTGTTGATTTAACACCTATGATTGATATGGTGTTTATTTTACTTATCTTTTTTTTAGTGACTGCATCGTTTAATAAAATGAATGCGATTGATATTCAACGTCCTGATGGCGCGACCAATGATATGCAAGGGGCGGTCAGTTTAGTTGTGTCTATTGATGCTGAAAGTGGTGTTTGGATTGAAGGTGAACCCGTCGATATTCGTAAATTACGGAGTCGCGTAAAAACCTTGAGCGGTGGTGACCATACTTCGGTGATGTTAAATGCCGATCGCACGGTTGATACCGGTCGTTTAATTGAAGTATTAGATCAAATTAGATTAGCTGGGGTGGACAATGTTGCAGTTGCAACAGCGGGGAAGTAAGCGCTTTCGTTTAATCGCACTAGTACTGGCGGTACTGGTTAATATCAGTTTAGCAGGACTTATTTATTCCCTCACAATTGGCGGGAATAAAGCACCGGTGAACGATCCGATCACGATCAACTTTCGTCAGTTTACTGATTCGAATGTGGAAGAACAGCACGTTACCCCTGAGTTAGAGATGATCCCTGAGCCGAAACCACAGCAAGATATGGTCGCACTGCCACAATCGATACAGCCGAGTTTCGATGTGCAGAACATTAATTTAAACAGCAGCATAACCTTGTCTGCGTTATCAATGCCAACCTTTGACGTATCACCGCAACTTATCGATGTCACAAGCCATATTCAGCCCCAAGTAGAAGTTACGCCCACAGTAGAGACTAATGTTGAACAAACTGCGGTTGGTGAGCCTGAAATTAGTTTTGCAAAAATATTACGTAAAACTGAACCGCAATATCCGTATAAAGCCAAACGCCTCAGGATTGAAGGGTATGTGTTATTACATATCTTGATTAACGATGATGGTCGTGCAGAAGAGATTAAGGTTATCGAAGAAAAACCACGGGGTTATTTTGCTAAAACATCACGTAAAGCGGTACGTCGTTGGCTGTTTGAAAAAGCCCCTGTAGGTACTGAGGTGTGGAAAAAATGGAGAATGAGTTTTGAACTTGAATAAAATGAAGCTATACCGTTCATCATTGTTATCTATTATTTTACTGTGTTCGAGTTTATTGTTGTTATCATTACAGCCTGCGCAAGCACAGCGAGTACCTGCGTCTGTTTATAGCCGTTACGTTAGCTTAACAACTGCCTTTGCTAAAATGTCTGCACAAGACGATAAGCAAAGCAAAGCCAAGATTGAATCTAACAATATTTTGATTAAAGATATCACTGATTTTTATCAACAGCAGCGTGATCACTCGATAGAACGTCAATTGCTGGCCAGTAATTTACAACTGCAAGTTCTGCTTATGCAGCAAGATTATCAGCAAGGCTATCAGGTGGTGAGCCAGTTATTAAGTTTATCGCTAGAACTTGAACAACAATTGACATTCCAACAACTCGCAGCGCAGTTAGCCGCGTCGTTAACAGCAAAAACTGTCGCGACGAAAGGACAAGAAAGCAAGTCGTGGAACTTGGTCGAAAAACACCTTAATGCTTGGTTTTCATTAGTAGATAAATTCGATGACAAACAACGCACCAAATATAAAATCACGACAGCTAAACAAGCCCGTAATGCCGCATTATTAGCGCAAGCGTATTATTTACAAGACAAGCTAACCGCAGCGTTATCTCCAGCAAAACGTGCTTACAAACTTGTGCCAAAGAATGAATCTTATCTTAAATTATTGTTAGCTTTATTACAGCGTTTAGAACAGCATAAACCGCTTAATAAATACCTTGAAATTGCGGTCGTCGATTTTCCTAAATCGAAAGATTATTGGGAACGTCTGGCGTATAGTTACCTGACTTTAGAGCAGAATAAATCCGCGTTATCGACATTGGCGATCACCCGTAATCAAGGTTTTCTCTCGGCACAAGGTTATCGGGTATTAGCTTCGTTATACCTGCAGCAACAACAGCCTCGATTAGCCGCAGCTGTGTACTTAGAAGGCGCGGATAAGCACTTACTTAACCAAGATAAAGCCTATTTTAAAGGTTTGAGCAATGCGTGGTTAATGGCGCGTGAGCGCAGTAAGGCACTCGCTGTTTTAGCTCAAGCTAAATCCGCTGGCATTAAGTTAGCCAAGCAGGATCAACAACAAGCCCAGTTATTGTATTTAGAAGCACGTTGGTCAGAAGCTGAATTAGCGTATGCCGCATTGTTGGATCGTAGTGTTAAGGGAGAAGATAAAAAAACGTTACTTATGACAGATAAATGGCGACTTTTATTAGCCGTCAGCCAAATTGAACAAGGTAAAAAAGCACAAGCGAAAGATAATTTACAACTGTTACAGACCAAACAATACCAAGGTTACAGTAAAGGTTGGCTAGCGCAGCTGTAAGTCATATTCCTTGGTGTTTACTGGGATATTTATCTAATAGTGGCTAAGGCGGAGTTATTAAATGCATTCTATAGTTAAATGATAAAAAATATATAGAAGGCAACCGTAATGAAACTATCTAATATAGTACAGCGTGGTTGGGAAGCCGTTGATAGAGGTGATTTTGATACCTTAGTCGCTGATTACACAGATGATATTACATTTATAATGCCGGGGCAGGAGAATATAGTGAGAGGGCTGATGACGTTCCGCTCTGTGCTAGATCAGCTAGGTGGCTTACTTCCTCCCGGTTTCGAGATTACAGAACTCCGTCAGATTGAAGGAGAAAATGAAGTTGTCTCAATCGTTGAATGGAAATCAAATAAAATAGAGTTCTCCGCATTATCCGTCTTGTTCCGATTTGAAGGCGACAAAATTTATGAGGAAAGATGGTTTGTCGATACTGAACAATGGAAACGCTTGTTCTGAACCATTTTACATGGTGACTTTTTCAGTGCTGAACAAATATGATGAAATATTAAGTTCATTGAATTAGCAGTAGACGTTTGGGTTGGCCTTAAACTGTGAAAAAGTAACGATAGTAAATAAAATAAATAGAGGCTAAGACAAATCCAGCCTCTATATTTACAATATAATTTAAGCTTGTTCGCTTTCTTCAATCATTTCTTCAAGTTGTTCGTTTAAATCCATCCATGTGGTTTCAGCGTCTTCAATCGCTACAACAAACTTCGCTTGATCGCCTAATGCGGTTTTTAGCTTAGCCTTGTTTTGATCTTCATAAATACTGGTTTCACTTAACTGTACTTCAACGGCAGTTAGCTTGTCACCTAAGGTTTCTAGCTGTTTATCTAGCTTCTCTATTTGCTTGCGTACTGGCTGCGTTAGTTTACGTAATTCAGCCGCTTTACGCTTTTGATCTTTCTTTGCTTGCGCACTGTTGACACCTGTATTGATTACTTGTACGGCTTGCTTTTCAACTTTTTGTTGTTCGCTTAACCAGCGATGGTAATCATCCAGATCACCATCAAAGGGTAATACCTTCTTATCGTGTACCAAGTACAGCTCATCGGTCGTAGAGCGTAATAAGTGACGATCATGTGATACTACAACCATCGCGCCTTCGAAGCCTTGTAGGGCCACTGACAGCGCGTGACGCATTTCTAAATCCAAGTGGTTGGTTGGCTCATCAAGCAGCAATAGATTTGGTTTTTGCCATACGATCAGCGCTAGTACTAACCGTGCTTTTTCACCACCCGAGAATGGGCGCACAATATCTAACGCTTTTTCACCGATAAAACCAAAACCGCCTAGGTATTTACGCAGTTCTAATTCAGTTTTTTCTGGCGCTAAACGTACCATGTGTTGCAATGGCGTATCGTCTAAGCGTAAAAATTCTAATTGGTGCTGGGCAAAGTAACCTACTTTTGAATTGGGGTTAACTTCGAGTGTGCCTTTGAGCGGTTCCATTTCAGCAGACAATAATTTAATCAGTGTTGATTTACCTGCGCCGTTACGGCCGAGTAGACCAATGCGACTGCCCGGGACGAGATTCAATTTAATGTTATCTAAAATTGAGGTATCGCCATAACCTGCACATACGTCTTCCATTGTTAACAACGGGAGTGGCAGGGCATCGGGTTTTAAGAAGCTAAAGCTAAACTGTGAATCGGCATTGGCCGCAGAAATAAGCTCCATACGCTCCATCGCTTTAATACGACTCTGTGCTTGTTTAGCTTTTGATGCTTTGTAGCGGAAACGATCGATGTAGCTTTGCATATGAGCAACTTCACGTTGTTGCTTTTCAAACATAGATTGCTGTTGTGATAGTTTCTCGGCACGTTGCTTTTCGAACGAGGTGTAATCACCTGTATATTCGTTTAGCTTTTGGTCTTCAACGTGAATGATCTTAGTAATAATGGCATCGAGGAAGTCACGATCATGTGAGATCAGCATTAATGTACCATCGTACTGTTTTAACCATTTTTCTAACCAAATAACCGCATCTAAATCCAAGTGGTTGGTTGGTTCATCCAGTAGCAATAAATCAGAACGACATAATAGCGCCTGTGCTAAGTTTAAACGCATACGCCAACCACCCGAGAAGCTTTGTACTGGCAGTTGTTGTTTATCTTCCGTAAACCCTAAGCCCGATAAGAGTTCAGAGCAACGGGCGTTAATGCTGTAAGCACCAATCGCATCTAGCTTTCCATGGATTTCAGCTATTTTATTACCGTTATCCGCTGTTTCAGCTTGTGCAAGGTCAGCTTCTAATTGACGGAACTCAATGTCACCATCCAGCACATAATCATGGGCACTACGATCAAGCGCGGGCGTTTCTTGTTTCACACTCGAGACTTGCCAGCTGCTTGGATAGGTTAGACTACCGTTATCCAAACTAATTTCATGGCGAATAAGGGCGAATAGGCTGGATTTACCACAACCATTCTTACCGACTAAACCTACCTTTTGACCTGGGTTGATTTTGGCACTGGTATTCGTAATAAGCGGCTTGCCGCCACGCAGAAGTTCAATATCGCTAGCTATGATCATATGAGGGCTATTAGTAACTATAATTGCGGCGATTTTAACGGATTTACGCGCAGTTTAAAATGTTAAACTTTGAAATTTGTACTAAGAATAAAGTACACTTATAGCTAAACGATGGTAATAGACTAAAGATCAGCAATGATACGCTGATGATTTAAGTTAACTTACGTCGTAAATGACTGGGAGGTTGCAGTGGTTGAACGGAAGAAAAAACGCTTTGTCGCCGGTGCTAAATGCCCGACGTGCAATGAAATAGATGTGATCCAGCTATTTCAAGTGAATGGAGTAGAAACAATTGAATGTGTTAGTTGTGGCTATACCCAAGCACAAGCCGATGGAGAGGTGAGTACCGCCACCCGCGATTTTGAACAAATGATAGGTGTGTTTAAACAATAGTTAGGCAATAGCCTTGTTTAAAGACAACCATATATAGTTAATCAGGAATGAAGAGAATAGATATGTTTATTGAAGCAAACTCAGTAGTAGTACTACACTTCGCAGTAACAGACGATAAAGGCGAACTTATCGATGATACGCGTGATTCATCACCACTGGAATTCTTAATGGGCTCTGGGTACCTTGTTCCTGGTCTTGAAGCTGAATTAGAAGGCCTAGCAGTTGGTAACGAATTTGACGTAACGATCCAACCTGAACAAGGCTACGGTATTTACGATCCTGAACTCGTTCAAGAAGTACCTGCTGAGTTATTTGATGGTGTTGAAGGCGTTGAACCAGGTATGGCATTCAGTGCTGACACTGATGCTGGTCACCGTACAGTTATTGTAACGGCTGTTGAAGACGACGTTATTGTTGTTGATGCGAACCACCCATTTGCGGGTCGTACACTGCAATTTAACGGTGAAATTATCGGTATTCGTGAAGCTACGGAAGAAGAACTAGAGCACGGTCATATTCATGGTGCTGGTGGTTGTGGTCATGACCACGGACACGATCATGATCATGAAGGCGGCTGTTGTGGTTCTGAAGAACCTAAAGAAGAGAAAAAAGACGGTTGCTGCGGCGGTCACTAGTCGTCTTGGGTGTCGTTATTGATTGTCGATGACCCACAATAACAATTAAATTTCGGTTTAATTAAAAGCAAAATGCCAGTCACTGAGACTGGCATTTTATTGTTTACAGTAAATAACCTGCTATTTTGTTCTCGGCAACCACAGTCATTCACGTATTAATAATGCGGTGGCGGTGTCTCATCTGCTTCGCTTGCTAGTCCACTGCCCACTTGCATTGTTTTTATACGACTAATTAAAAAAGTCAGCTGTACTTTTTGATCTTCAAGTATTTTTTGCTGATCAATAATGGCATTATTTAATTGTTCGATAGTGTCGTCTTGAAAACTTAGTTTCATCTCTAAGTCACAAACACGCTCTTCTAATTGCTGAATTTCCATGTTTTTCCACTATGGCTATAATTTTATGAACTAAGTTTAACATGTAATGTCGATTTATTTGAGCTGAAATACTAGGCTAGATAGGATGTAAAATTAAGTAAAGTTGGATGATTTATCATTTTTTACATTTATAGTTGCTAATATCTTGTATGAAAGCATCAAATAGTTATGATAATACTAAGTAGTTATTAGGTATAAGTAACTTAGAACGTAGTTGTGGAATTACACTGCATTATTTTAATTAGGTATTTCGATGAAAAAATTTTTTAAAGTAACGGTACTCGCTTCAGCAGTATCTCTGTTAGCGGCATGTGGTCAAGAAGCACAAGAAGCTCCAGCAGAAAAAGTAACAGACATTAAAGCATACACTGAAGATCAACAAGCGGCTTATGCAATCGGTTCAATCGTTGCGCGCAACTTGGTCGCACCCCTTAAGCGTCAAGAAGAGCTAGGTGCACCATTAGATAAGGAGATTATCGTTAAAGGCATTACTGATGCGTTAAACGAATCTACGCAGTTATCTGATGAAGAATTACAAACTGTATTAAAAGCGTATGACGAGAAAATGAATACGCTATCAACTGAAGCTGCACGTATAGAAAGCGAAAAAGCAGAAGCTGATGCAGAAAATTTCTTTGCTGAAAATGGCAAGAAAGAAGGTATTACCACGACTGAATCTGGTCTTCAATATGAAGTACTAACATCGGGTACAGGCAAGCAAGCAACACCAGATGATACGGTAACAGTGCATTACACTGGCTCATTATTAAATGGTAACGTTTTTGATAGCTCTGTTGAACGTGGCGAACCAGCAACATTTGCACTTAATCGTGTTATCCCTGGTTGGACTGAAGGCGTGGCGCTAATGAACGTGGGTAGTAAGTATAAATTATACATCCCATCTGAATTAGGCTATGGCGCACAAGGTGCGGGTGCAGACATTCCACCAAATTCAACATTAGTATTTGAAGTTGAGTTATTAGAAATTGCTGGTCAAGATAAGAAATAAAACGAATATTAATAATACAATTGCTTACTTTTAGGTGGCTGTTGTTAAATAAAAACCCATTCATATTTGACGATGTGAATGGGTTTTTTATTGGCTGGAGTTAAATCAAATGTACAGTGCTTATTCTGCGTCGACCACTTCGCGATGATAAGTTGATAGGGTATATAACAACTTATCTTCTAATTCAAAGCGTTGTTCTAATAGCTCACCGACTTTTGACATATCGTTATCTAAAGACAACAGAAGTGTATCGTCATCTTGATTTGCTTCAGCGTATTTATCATTGAATTCAACCAGTGCTTCTGTAGTTAATATAATCTTAGGTTGGATTTGTTGTGCGAGGGTAAGACTTTTTGCGCTGTATTCTGCACATTGAGATACGATCTGGTCATAAACTTCAAAGTGACCCGTAGATAAATAATCAATTAAGATTTGGCAGAAGGCTTGTAGTTCATCTTTGCTGGGTAATGCGGCAGTTTTTTCAAATGGGGGTAAGCCTTCGAGTTTGCAATAATCGACAATCAGTGTTTGTCGCTCTTCTAGCCAATGATCGATGGCGTTGTGCGTGCCGCCCCAAGCTTGTTGCGCTTGTTCTAATTTGGTTAACATATGACTTACTCCATGTACCCTTAAAAAAATAAGGTATCCTATTACTAAATTTTTTACCGTAAAACGTCAACACTATTTTATCTGGTCAAACCTGATTAATTAGCATCACAGTAATAGATTTATCTACTAATGGACGATTACTGATTTGAAACTGTTGTATGTCTAATCATAGCACATAAGTGTTTGTTATGAATGATTTTTGGGTTTGTAGAGAGAGCTTGTCAATGAATTGTGATTAAGGTCTCTGATTCTATTAGTACTAATTGCGTAAATTAATTGCGCTAATTGAAACATAGATTGAGTGAGTTGTTATGGGTAATTTAAAGCTGTTGTTTTTTTCTCCGCTAAGTCAGTAATCTTGGCTAAATCTTTTATATTTTGGCGTTAATCCCCTGTTATGATCAACTTGTTGTTAAATTAACGGTGAAAATGGCGTCAGATATTTTGTCAATTGTTGAATAATGTTACAATCACGCCATATTAGAGCCGCAATTCAGGAAAGGATATGAGCGAGTTAAAGAATGATCGTTATTTACGTGCGTTAGCCAAAGAATCGGTAGACCAAACACCAGTATGGATGATGCGTCAAGCAGGCCGTTATTTACCAGAATACAAAGCAACGCGTGCTGAAGCGGGTGACTTTATGTCGTTGTGTAAGAATGCAGAGCTTGCTTGTGAAGTAACGTTACAACCATTACGCCGTTTTCCACTTGATGCGGCTATTCTATTTTCAGATATCTTAACTATCCCTGATGCGATGGGTTTAGGTCTGTATTTCTCAGAAGGTGAAGGTCCTAAGTTTGAGCGTCCGATTACATGTAAAGCAGACGTAGACAAGATTGGTATTCCAGATCCAGAAGGCGAATTACAATATGTAATGAACGCAGTTCGTACTATTCGTAAAAACCTAGATGGTTCAGTACCGCTAATTGGTTTTTCTGGTAGTCCGTGGACGTTAGCAACTTATATGGTTGAAGGTAGCGGTACTAAAACTTTCACTAAAATTAAGAAAATGGCATTCGCTGAGCCACAGACGCTACACTTATTATTAGATAAGTTAGCGGATTCTGTTATCACTTACCTTAACGCGCAAATCGCGGCAGGCGCACAGTCTGTGATGGTATTTGATACTTGGGGCGGTGTATTATCGCCACGAGATTACAAAGATTTCTCACTGCAGTACATGCACAAAATCGTTGATGGCTTAACGCGTTTCAACGATGGCCGTAAAGTGCCAGTGACACTGTTCACTAAGAACGGTGGTCAATGGATCGAGCAGATCGCTGCAACAGGTTGTGATGCGATTGGTCTGGATTGGACAATTGATATTGCAGAAGCTAAAGCCCGTGTCGGCGATAAAGTTGCACTGCAAGGTAATATGGATCCTTCAATGCTTTATGCATCACCAGAACGTATTCGTGAAGAAGTAAGCACGATCTTATCTGGTTTTGGTAAAGGCAATGGTCACGTGATGAACTTAGGTCATGGTATCCATTTAGATGTTGAACCTGAAAAAGCAGGTGTATTCATCGAAGCGGTTGGTGAATTGAGTAAGCCATACCACAAGTAAGCTATAATCAGGTACAGTAGCTTTCACTTGGCTACAGTTATACGGTAATCGAAAACAAAACGGCGTCTATTTGCATAGACGCCGTTTTTTTATATTTTATTTTTAGTCTTAATAATCGTTAGTGAGGTGCCTTGATCATTAATCCGCGTTAACCGCTAATATTTTTTCGGCATTCGCTTTCAGCGTTGGCTGTTCTAAAATATCGTACGCTTTAATCATAACTTTTAAGGCGCCAGTTCGTGACTCTGTATCTGCAAAGTTGTCGATAATATACTGTGCACGCTGGATCGCCGCGATGTAGGCTTTACGCTTCATGTAATATTCTGCTGCAGATAATTCATAACGTGCAAGACGACTTTTAATTGCAATCGCACGCTTTTGCGCATCAGCCACATACTCACTTTCTGGGTAGCGTTTGATCAGGCGCGTGAAGTCATTGAAGGCTGCATTTGCATAACTTGGGTCTCGATCTGAACGATCTATATTAAATAGGTCATGAAATAGGTTATAATCCGCGCCCATATTGGTAAGTCCACGCATATAGTAGACATAGTCTATGTCTTTATGGCTTGGATTTAAGCGAATAAAGCGATCTATATTGGCCAATGCCTGTGCAGTGTCACTATTCTTGTAGTAAGCATAGATCAAGTCTAACTGCACTTGTACTGTGTGAGGGCCAAATGGATAACGCGTATCAAGCGCTTCAAGCGTTTCAATAGCGGAAACAAAGTTACCCGCTTGTAACGATTGTTGGGCGATGCTGTACAGCTCAATGGCTGGTTTATCCGGTACAGTTGGTTCTGATTTTGAAGAACAACCTGTTGCGACAACCAGTGCGAGCGATAGACTTATTGCTAATTTTATTGATTTTTTCATTAGGTTGGATAAGTTCCAAATTGCTTAATGCTAAAAATAATTACGTAGCTAATATGCTACAGCAAAATAAAAGGCTAAAATAGCCTGAATCCTGTAATTATACTGAAAATTAGGACCGAAGAGGGTCCCAGCTACCTATGAGCCAACATATAGAACTTTCTGCCGCTGTTGCAGAACACCAAGTCGGTCAACGTTTAGACCAAGTTTTAGCCGAGATGTTCCAAGATTATTCTCGTTCACGTCTGAAAGAATGGATTCTTGCAGGATTTGTTAGCATTAATGGCAAAATTGTCGTTAAAGCACGCGAAAAAATGCAATTTGGTGACGCGATTATTTTGAACGCGGAAGTTGACGAAGAAGTTCGTTACGAGCCACAAGATATCAAACTTAATATCGTTTATGAAGATGATGATATTCTTGTTATCAACAAACCAGCGGGCTTAGTTGTTCACCCGGGCGCAGGCAACCCAGATGGTACAGTGCTTAACGCATTATTATTCCATTATCCTGACATTATTGACGTACCACGTGCAGGTATTGTTCACCGTCTAGATAAAGACACAACTGGCTTGATGGTAATTGCGAAAACAATTCCAGCACAAACGCATTTAGTAACAGCATTGCAAGCGCGCCGTATTACACGTGAATATGAAGCGATTGTAAGCGGTACTATGACAGCGGGTGGTTTTGTTGATGAGCCTATCGGTCGTCATCCAACTAAACGTACACACATGGCTGTTCGCCCATTAGGTAAAGCGGCTAAAACCCATTACCGTGTGGCTGAGAAATATCGTGCTCATACGTTACTAAGACTGCGTCTCGAATCGGGTCGTACACACCAAATTCGTGTACACATGACTCACATTACGCATTCAATTGTTGGTGATCCGGTATACGCAGGTCGTCCGAAGCCACCTGGTAATGCAACAGATACGCTAATTATGGCTTTACGTGGTTTTGGCCGTCAGGCACTACACGCACGTATGTTGAAATTAGAGCATCCAGTAACAGGTGAAATGATGATGTGGCGCGCAGAGCGTCCGTCAGATATGAATACATTAATTCATATCTTACGTGAAGATACTGCGTTAAACATGATTGATGATTTCATTAGTTAATCATTGATGATGCCTCGTTTTATTCAACCAAACTGGCCAGCGCCGAGTAATATCAAGGCGCTAAGCAGCACTCGTGAGGGGGGCGTTAGTCATATGCCTTATGCAGGACTAAATTTAGGTCTGCATGTGCAAGATGACAGTCAGTTGGTGTGGAAAAATAGGCAGTTGTTAATGACCGCTGCTCATTTACCGCAACAGCCATATTGGTTGAATCAAACTCACAGTATCGATGTTGTTAGTTTAGTGGGGCAATCTCACAATGCGAAGCAACTTCCTGCTGCAGATGCGTCTGTAACACAGATGACGGGGCAAGTTTGTTTAGTGATGACTGCCGACTGCTTACCGCTATTAATTTGCGATAAAGCAGGTACGCAAGTTGCTGCTATTCATGCTGGTTGGCGTGGTTTACTCGATGGTATTATTGAAAATACCATAGTGAAGCTTACTGCTACACCCAATGAACTATTAGTGTGGTTAGGTCCAGCAATTAGCCAAGCTCATTTTCAAGTAGGCAGTGAAGTACGTGATGCCTTTATTACACATGATCCACAAGCAAGCTGTGCGTTTATTGCCGATGGTGATAAATGGTTAGCAGATTTATATTTATTAGCTCGCCAACGTCTACAAGCGTTAACGATTAATGCGGCTGATATTTATGGTGGTGACCACTGTACTTACCGTGAAACTGATTTATTCTATTCTTATCGACGAGATAGCCAAACGGGTCGCCAGGCAAGTTTGATTTACCTTGAATCTCAATAAATAACCCCCAGATAATAACTATGGGTTTTAGTGCCTTGCTAAATATTCCCAGCCAATTAAACGACTATAATTATAGCCACGACCGATAGGACATCGTTATGCGCTTAGATCAACTTACCACTAAATTCCAAATGGCTATTTCTGATGCACAGTCACTTGCTTTGGGTAAAGATAATCAATTTATCGAACCTATACACTTGATGACCGCGTTATTAAACCAAGACCATAGCTCTATTCGCCCATTATTGACAGCCGCAGGCATTGATGCCAATTCACTGCGATGGCAGTTGAATGACGAACTTGATCGCTTACCACAAGTGCAAGGTACCCAAGGTGATATTCAGTTATCGTCTGCATTAAATATGCTATTAAACTTGTGCGATAAATATGCCCAAAAACGTAAAGATAAATTTATTTCTTCCGAGATGTTTGTACTTGCAGGAGTTGAAGATAAAGGGCGTTTAGGGGACTTATTGCGTAAAGCTGGTGGAACTCGTCAACAAGTCGAAGAAGCGATTGATGTGATCCGTGGTGGTGACAAAGTGGATAATCAAGGCGCAGAAGAGCAGCGCGAAGCCTTAACTAAATATACTTTAGATCTGACCGAACGTGCTGAAGTCGGTAAGCTAGATCCTGTGATTGGCCGTGATGACGAGATCCGTCGAGCTATCCAAGTATTACAACGCCGTACTAAAAATAATCCAGTATTAATTGGTGAACCAGGGGTGGGGAAAACCGCGATTGCGGAAGGGTTAGCACAGCGAATTGTGAATGGTGAAGTACCGGAAGGGTTAAAGAATAAACGTGTGTTATCACTGGATATGGGGGCGTTGATTGCAGGTGCCAAATATCGAGGTGAATTTGAAGAACGGTTAAAATCAGTGATCAAAGAGCTGGCGCAAACCGAAGGCCAAACTATTCTGTTTATTGATGAACTGCATACCATGATTGGCGCGGGTAAAGGTGAGGGTGCGATGGATGCAGGAAATATGCTTAAACCGGCATTGGCCCGTGGAGAATTGCATTGTATGGGTGCGACCACCTTGGATGAATATCGCAAGTATATTGAAAAAGATGCTGCACTTGAACGTCGTTTCCAAAAAGTACTGATTGAAGAGCCAAGCGTTGAAGATACCATTGCTATCCTACGTGGTTTAAAATCACGTTATGAACTGCATCATAACGTTGATATTACTGATCCGGCTATTGTAGCGGCTGCGACCTTATCTCATCGCTATATTTCCGACCGTCAATTGCCTGATAAAGCCATTGATCTGATTGATGAAGCTGCATCGTCTATTCGTTTACAGATGGATTCAAAACCAGAATCCTTAGATAAGTTAGAACGCCGTATTATCCAACTTAAAATTGAGCAGCAGGCGTTGGAAAAAGAAGATGATTCCGCCAGTATTAAACGTTTATCGACGATTGCGGAAGAATTGGATGAGAAGCAGGATAAGTTTAACGAATTAGATGAGATCTGGCGGACTGAAAAAGCTGCGCTTTCTGGTACTAAGCACATTAAATCAGCGTTAGATAAAGCCCGTGTTGAGTTGGATATGGCCAGACGTGCGAGTGATTTAAATAAAATGTCAGAACTGCAATACGGCACTATTCCAATGTTAGAAAAACAATTGGATTTAGCCGCCCAAGCTGAAATGCAAGACATGACCTTGTTAAAGCATAAGGTCGGTGAAGCTGAAATTGCCGATATTTTATCGCGTTGGACGGGAATCCCGGTTAACCGGATGTTGGAAGGCGAAAAAGAAAAACTGCTGGCGATGGAAGATAACTTACATCAGCGGGTGATAGGTCAGGCTGAAGCGATTAGCGTGGTATCCAATGCGATACGCCGTAGCCGTGCTGGGTTGGCTGATCCAAACCGTCCGATGGGATCTTTTTTATTTATGGGACCGACGGGTGTTGGTAAAACTGAAGTATGCAAAGCCTTAGCTGATTTTATCTTTGATTCAGACCAAGCCATGATCCGTATTGACATGTCTGAGTTTATGGAAAAACATTCAGTCGCGAGATTAATTGGTGCGCCTCCGGGTTATGTAGGCTACGAAGAAGGGGGTTACCTGACGGAAGCAGTACGTCGGAAACCTTATTCAGTGATTTTATTGGATGAAATTGAAAAAGCGCATCCAGATATTTTTAATATTTTATTACAAGTGTTGGATGATGGTCGTTTAACCGATGGTCAGGGACGTACTGTTGATTTCCGTAATACGGTTATTATTATGACGTCTAATTTAGGTTCGGATATCATTCAAGAGGAATACGGTAAACATGATTATGATACGGTAAAATTACGCTTATTAGACTTACTTGGGCAAAGTTTCCGCCCTGAGTTTATCAACCGTATTGATGATACCGTGGTATTTCACCCTCTGGGTCGTAGCCACATTGAAAAGATTGCCGCTATCCAGTTAAAATCATTAGAAGTGAGACTAAAACAGTTGGGTTATAGTTTGTCGATCACCTCTGGTGCATTAGCAAAACTAGCGGAAGCCGGGTTCGATCCCTTATTTGGTGCCCGACCGTTAAAACGCGTATTGCAAAAGCAGATCGAGAATCGATTAGCCAATGCTATTTTGGCGGGCGAAGTAATACCGGGTAAACAGATTAAGATAAGTGTGGTTGATAATGAGCTAAGCGTCAGCCAATAAATATGAATAGTCATTAACGAATAATGAAAGGAGCCCTGAGTATCAGGGCTTTTTTTTGAATAAAGATTAATTGTTAATCATTAAAACTGCTTTTTGTGTTTTTATTGAAGTTATACGTGATAGTATTTATCTGCGCGTAGTGTTTAACACTATTTCGTATCCACACTAAGTTCGGATGAAGGTAGCAGGAGAGTGGCCAATGTGCCCGCCGAAGAAGTAAATCTTTCAGGCGCTTTATTTCGCAAGAAAAAGCATGGACTGTTACTGGACGAGCCTCTGGAGAGATCCATTAAATTGGACGCCGAAGGAGCAAAGCGACAATGTCGTTGAAACTCTCAGGTACAAAGGACAGAGGATAGGATTATTTTTTTTGCGTACTTTCACGTCTGCTTTTTGCTGTGGCTTTTGCTGTGGTTTTTTTGCTTCGTTTACCCATCTTGAATAATTACATCCTCCTCAGATTCACATTCTCGAGGAATGATTTTTAATGCACTATTTACAATTTTCTTTACTACAAACTGTACCACCTTCTTTATTAGAAACCCTACAAAGCATCGATCATTTTATTTGGGGTCCGCCATTATTATTACTTTTGGTCGGCACAGGTATCTATCTCACCTTACGTTTAAGTTTTTTACAAATCACCAAATTACCGTTAGCACTAAAATATCTGTTCTCTGGAGACAAAGGTGACAGTAAACAAGGTGATATCAGTAGCTTTGCGGCGTTATGTACTGCACTTTCTGCCACAATTGGTACCGGTAATATTGTCGGTGTTGCTACTGCGATTAAAATGGGTGGTCCCGGTGCATTATTCTGGATGTGGGTGGCGGCCTTTTTTGGTATGGCGACCAAATATGCCGAATGTTTATTAGCTGTGAAATACCGTGTTGTTGATGAAAATGGGCAAATGGCGGGCGGTCCTATGTATTATCTTGAGCATGGTTTGGGTAGTCGTTGGCTAGCGAAAGCTTTTGCCCTGTTTGGTATTGGTGTGGCGTGTTTTGGTATTGGTACTTTCCCACAAGTGAATGCTATTACTGATGCAGTTCAGATTTCGTTTAATATTCCGGTGTGGTTATCTGCGGGGATACTGACGGTATTGGTTGCTATGGTGACCTTAGGTGGTATTCGCTCTATTTCAGCTATTGCTCAACGTACTGTGCCCGTTATGGCTGTATGTTATGTATTGGCATCGTTGCTGATTCTATTATTTAATATCGAGGCGGTGCCTGATGCAATTGGTTTAGTGATCAGCAGTGCATTTACTCCAACAGCGGCAACTGGTGGTTTCTTAGGTGCGACAGTTATGTTGGCTATCCAAAGTGGTGTGGCGCGTGGTGTGTTTTCTAATGAGTCAGGTTTAGGCAGTGCTCCGATTGCCGCTGCGGCAGCAAAAACAGATTCCTGTGTGAAGCAGGGGCTGATTTCAATGACTGGCACCTTCTTTGATACCATCATTATTTGTACCATGACAGGTCTAACATTAGTGTTAACTGGGGTATGGAGTGGTGAAACATCCGGTGCAGCGATGACAACGCTAGCATTTGAGCAAGGTTTATCACCGCTAATTGGTCAATACGTCATTACCTTAGGGCTCGTGTTTTTTGCCTTTACCACGATTCTCGGTTGGAATTATTATGGCGAACGTTGTGTGCAATATCTGTTTGGTCAGAGAGGCATTAAACCGTACAAGTATTTTTATATATTGTTGGTGGCTGGTGGCGCATTCCTACAGTTGGACCTGATTTGGATCTTGGCTGATATTGTGAATGGCTTAATGGCTATTCCGAACTTAATTGGTTTGATTGGTCTACGTCATGTGGTGATTGCCGAAACGCGATTATTCTTTGATAAATTAACGCTGGAACAGCAGACGGTATAACCAGTATAAAGAGGCAATAAAGACGTTTTTTATTGCCTAGCTTCAATCCATTAATCCATGATTAAGTGCATATTGGATTAACTCGGCACTGGTTTTTGTATTGATTAACTTCATGATTGAATACTTATGAAACTCGACAGTGCGCGGTGAAATAAATAATTCATCAGCGACTTGGCGTGCGGATTTCCCCTGTGCTAATAAACGTAATACGCTGATTTGACGAGATGATAGCTTTGGTTTATCGGTATTTACTGAGATAGAGGGCGATATATATTCATTCCCCGCTAATACTTGGTTAACAGCTTCGATTAAGCTCTCGCTCGCTTCGTGCTTGAGTACATAACCTTTTGCGCCTGCAGCCATTGCACTTTCGGCATATTCTTGTTCGTCATGCATCGTGAGACAAATTATTTTCACGGTTTTATTAATCCGCTTTAACGCTGCAATAGCCGCAATCCCAGTCATGTCTGGCATACTAATGTCGGTGATCACTAAATTTGGTTGATGTTGTTTAACTAGTTTGATCAATTCTAAGCCATCTTTGGCAATTGCTAAAATTTGATGCTCAGGTTGTAAAATACTGGTGATGCCTTGCGCTACAATCAGGTGATCATCGGCTAAAACTATATTACTCATAATATTCCTTTAAGGTAGGGATCATGATATCAACGATAAAACCACCATTTTTTGGAGAAGTGAATACCGCTGTACCGTTAAATAATTGTGCGCGTTCTTGAATGCTAATTAATCCGATCCCCCCACCTGTTTTATTCAACGTTAGATCGCAACCTATCCCGTCGTCGATAATTTGAAAGTGGAGGTTACCTTCATGGTGTTGCATCAATACAAATACTGCAGATGCTTGTGCATGCTTGGTAACGTTATTTAATGTTTCTTGTAATATGCGGTAAAGATTTAAGGATAGTTCGTTATTAAGCGCTGGAATAGAGTTGAATAAAGTTTGTATATCAATATCTTTAATTGTAGATATTCGGCGGCATTCCGCTTTTAATGCGGTTATTAAACCGAGATCATCTAAGATTGCAGGATGTAACGATCGTGATAAGGCTTGCATATCTTTGGCTAAATCTTGAATCTCATGGTGTAATGCGCTCGCGGACTGTTTTTCACTATCGACAATTAAGGTCTGCGAAAGCGAAGATGCTTTAATGGTTAATAGCGCCATTCGTTGTGAAAAATTATCATGTAGCTCACGGGATAACAGTCGACGCTCGGTTTCTTGGCTATCCATTAAATGGTGTGATAATAATTTGAGTTTTTCATTTTTACGCTGTAACTTTTCCCAATAGGCATAACGTTCGTAAGTACAAGCTAGCATCTGGCCAAAAGCACTTATTCCGGTGATGGCATCTTCATTCCAATGCTCTGGTTCGATATAGCGGCTAGCTGTAATACCACCCCAAATTCGGCCTTGCACACGGAAGGGGACGACAATATGGGCAATAACTCCAGCCATTTCTTTAAGTAGCAATTCATCATGATTGATAATATCGAGCAGATTACCTTCTGCAATAATGAGCTCGCCTTTACTTATCTGATCTAAATAGGGGGAGTAGAGTCCTTGTGCTGGTAATGATACGGGTTTGTAGCCGGGAGCAGCAACAGCAAGTGCACCTTCAAAGCGGTTATCTAGGGTTAGGCGAACCAATGACATACGCTGAACTTGGATATAGGGCAGAAAAGCAGCTAGCGAATACTCAATAGCACTCAGTAAGTCGGCGGTATCGTTTTCCAATAACCAATTAGAAATTTTAGTGGTGAATTGTTTGATACTTAAGTCAGCCTCATTCATCTTTGGCAGCGCTCGCATATGTAGTGTCCTTATTAAGTTTAAGGTATATGTAATTCGTCTCATTACAGTCATATATTATGGGCTTGCCACGTACTATTTGGCTATAAAAAAATAGTGACAGTGTGTAAATCTAGCAATTATACGAGTACCTTTTGACTTCCTTTCACGAATATAATCGAGCTCAATATTCATTATTGTTATTTAGTGCCTAATTCGTAGGTACTGAACTAGCTAATTGAGGAATTAACCTGTGAGTTTAATATCTATGCCCTTTGTGGGCACTGGCTTTAATACGGGATTACATATTGTTGCTGCTGTTGTACTTATCGCAACGGTGGCTGCTGCAGGGATTAGCTTTTGGAAGTTTCATGAGGTTCCTATTCATCAGGCACATAAAAATAGCCATCAACAATTGACGCTGATCACGACATTAACTTGGGTCGGGTTCATTTGGCATTGGGTGTGGGTACTCGCAGTGATTATTGCGTTTGTCGATACAGAACAAGCTATTGCAAAGGTACGTGATATTTGGAAAGCAGAGGGGGATAACTCATGTTAGAAGGTTTAGCTGTCTGGGCATTTCTTATTTATCTATTACGTTTAATCGGGATGCCATGGAATAAATATTCTAAGAGCTTTGCCTATATAGGTGGCTCTGGGTGGTTGTTATTCGTCTGGGTTGGGTTAATTACTTATACACCGATGGATTTATCGGGTGGTTCATTAGTGCAATCGCCACATATTCAGTTACGTCCGGGTTCAACGCAGGTGACCGGCAATATTAAAAAGATCTATGTGAAGCCGAATCAGGCTGTCACTAAAGGTCAACTTATTTATGAACTTGAAGATCAGGTTTATCAGATCGCACTGAATAAGTCTGCTGCGCAAGTGAAGAGTGCTGAAGTTGCGTTAACATCGTCATTAGATGATGTGCGTATTAATGAATCTAAATACGCGATCTCGAATAAAGAGATAAAGATCAACCTCGATCAACAAGCTGAAATAGACGTCGATATGAATTGGAAGAAGACGACATTGCAGCGCTATATTGATCAAAACAAAGTGGCTGCATTTACCATCACTGAAAGTAAGTTAGATGAGCAGAAAACTGCGGTACAAGTTGCGGAAGCTAAATTGACAGTGTTGCAATCTCAAGCTGAAAAATTACTACTAAGTGCACAACAAGCCCAGCTTAATACTATCAAATCCAAACATGCTGTGAATAGTCGTAAAGCTGATTTAGCCAATCAAACCGCAGTGTACGCACAAGCACTGTGGAATTTAGAAAATACCCGTGTGTATGCGCCAGTCGATGGTTATTTAACAAATTTTATTATTCGTGAAGGTCAATACATAGGTGCGATGCCGCGTATTCAAATGTATACCAAAGAAAAATATGTGCTAATGCGTGTTAACCACCAAGCCATTCGCAATATCAAAGTTGGCCAAGGTGCAGAGTTTGCGTCTGCGGTTTACCCTGGTCATATTTTTGCTGCGGAAGTAGAAGGGATTATAGAAGCGACAGGCGAAGCGCAAGGTTCATTGCTGGCAAGAGAAACCTCGGTTCGAGTTACCACGGGACTGAATGTAATGAATAAACATCATTTTGTACGTCTAAAACTGATTGAAATCGAGGATTATGACATTCCTGTTGGCGCTGTTGGTTTAGCCTGGATCAGTGGTGTGAAACCCATTGCGTTTCTTGGTTTCTTAGATGTTATTCGCGGTATTATTATTCGGATGAAATCGCAAATATACTATTTTTACACCATGTAAATAGGTCGTTCAAATGAGAATAAAAAACCGAGTACATTAAGTATTCGGTTTTCGTCAATTCAGTCGTTAGACCGAAGTTGTATCATGCGCTAGAAATACATAATAAAACTGCACGTAAATGTGAGAATTGAGATCTAGGTGTCGTTATCAAATGGGCTCAGTGATTCGCGTTAATCTATACTCAATTGGTGGGATCATCGGAGATGGGTTTAGCTATGCATAAAGAAGTGATTAAGTTTTGGTTTGAAGAGATTAATCCAGCAAAATGGTGGGTTAAAGATATTGAGTTTGATCAAACAATTTTAACCCGTTTTAGTGAGTTACATAAACGTGCCATTGCCGGGGAGTTATTTCACTGGCGTCGAAGTGCAGAAGGGCGGTTAGCTGAAATTATCGTTTTGGATCAATTTTCGAGGAATATGTACCGAGACACCGCAGGCGCTTTTGCTCATGACGGTATGGCATTAGCGCTTGCACAAGAAGCGATAGCTTGCGGTGCTGATCGTGAGTTAACCCAACTACAATGTAGTTTCTTGTACTTACCTTTTATGCATAGTGAATCATCAGTGATCCATCAGCAAGCGATATTTTTATACAAAGAAAATGATATTCAAACTAATCTTGAGTTTGGATTAAAGCATCAAGCGATTATTGAACAGTTCGGGCGCTATCCTCATCGTAATGATATTCTTGGGCGAAAATCTACCGCCGAAGAATTGGCATTTCTGGATACACCGGGTTCAAGTTTCTAATTATTATGCAAAAATACTTAATATTTGCTTCACTTGTTCTGAAACTTGTTGCTGTGCTGACTGAGTTTTATGATGGGTATCTTCACTGTGATTTTTCAGCGCCTGCATTTGATCATTTACGATACTAATATGGCTGACTTGCTGATGAGTATTATGACGACTATTAGCTGCGTTTTGTTGTGATTGTTCAGATTGCTGAATGACGCTATTAATTTGTTTGTGCACGTCCTGAGCATTATCTAACTGTTGTTGGCAGCGTTCTGCGATATGCACAACTTCATGTTCGAGTGATGTGCTCGAACTATTTAATTGAGTTAGAAAAATGCTGATTTGTTCCAGTGCTTGCTGGGTTTTTTTCGATAAATTACGCACTTCGTCGGCAACGACTGCAAAACCACGCCCTTTCTCACCCGCCCGTGCAGCTTCAATTGCCGCGTTGAGTGCCAATAAATTGGTTTGATCAGCGATATGATGAATTGAGGCGACTATGGTTTCGACATTTTCCATGTTGGTATTTAAGGTTTTAATGGCTTTTAAACTGTCAGTCCCCGCTTGCTTAGTCTGCTGAGTCGCTGAGCTGAAATCGATAATCTGACTCGCTGCATTATGCATTTTTTGATTGGTTTGCTGGGTTAAGTCGTGCACCGACTGGGTCTCGGTATCAATTTTCTGTGCTAATGCATTAATTGCTGAGACGCCACTACTTATGTCTCCAATGGTACCACTGCTGGCTTGTGAGTATTGGCTAATAGATTGGAAGTCATCTTGCAGTGAATTTAATGCATGTGTTACTTGCTCCACTTGATTAAGTTTAGCAACTTGCTCTTGTTTAACGTTATCAAGTAGCTGGTTAAAATGTAAGGCGATTAAACCTATTTCACTTTTATGATCGGCAAAGGTCAGACGTTCACGGGTATTACTTTCCACTAAAGAGGCAAGGGCTCTATCTAGCTTAATTAACGGTTTTACGACCCAATATTTCTGAGCATAAAACAAACTAATACCAAGTAAGATCAAACTGAGAGCGATCACGGCAAGGTATAAATAGGTGTTTTGTCTTTGTGCGTTGGCATAGTCATTAACGGGTTTCTCTAATGCTAAGATAGCGGCTTGAATATTACTGATTGCCGTTAAAACGAGTTGTTGGTTATGTGTTTGCTCAGAAATAACGATTTTAGTATTCAATAGTTCTTTTGGATAACGACTAATAAGACTGTTTAGTTCATTGGTAATATCAACTATTAAAATAGTTTCTTCATCTTCTTCGTCATTTAAGAAGTTATCGTCCTCAATCGTAAGTTTAGTGCTGGTGTCATAACGACTCAATTGAGACAATTCGTTAATCAGTAGACCTGTTTCTTTCACTACGAGTAATAATTCTTTCCATTGCGATGCTTGTAACTGATTAAAATAGCGTTGACGCTGATTGACCAAGTGGGCGAGAGTTGCTTGTATATCACTAATTAGAACGAGATCTTGTTGACGTAACGGTATCTCACTTTCTAATAACCGACGCTTTAATAGCGATAAATTGTCCGCCAGTTCTTTTTCGTTAAAATTCAATAACTGAAAATTATCAGAGGCGAATTTACCCGATGACCGTAAAGGTCCTTCAACGAGACTTGCAAATTGATTGAGTTCTTTGCTTAATATTGTGGTATCAATGGCACTGGCCAGTTGCTGAAGTGAATTGATCAACTGACTGATAATTTGTTCGGACTGCTGTAAATCTGCAGTATTGCCTTGTTGTAAATAATCTGAGATCGAGTGGTTTAATTTAATCGTGACTTGTTCTTTCATTCGCGCAAACATCGAGTTTTGGTGATCAAGACGATTAAGCTGTTGGTGGCTACCGTAAAGGTTATAGGTCATTAAGAGTGAAAGGCAGATTAAAGTAAGGGAACTGATCCGAGAAAGAGTTGTAATACGCAAGGTCATCATCCTGATAAGCTATCTATATTGATGCATTGCAGTGTAAAAGCGAAAGATGACAGTTATATGAATATAGCTTTGTTTATCGATGTTTAGAGTTATTACGTAGATTAGTGACTATTTCTATCATTATATGATGCAGATCTCGTTGTTAGCGGCGGTTATCTTCTATATAAGGACTATTTTGTCATTGTTCACGACTAAAAAGTCTTAAAATGTCACTTTTTGAGTGTTTTTTAGTCTAATTAAGTGAAAGTGTCATAAAGTTTAGTAAATCACTTGCCAATGAAGCTCTGTTATCTATAATGCATCCCACTGACACGGCAATAGCCGCTCAGTATGCTCTTT
>NZ_FPLG01000081.1:0-1794 GCF_900120065.1 Moritella viscosa | reverse complement strand
ATGCTCTTTAACAATTTATTCAAGCAATCTGTGTGAGCACTTGCAGAGATATAATGACCAAAAATTATATCAATGTAATTGTGAACATTAAATTAAATCGAAAGATTTGGTTTTATAAACAACAAACTTCGGTTTGTTGTTGAAGTACAGAATTCATTGAGCCGACTTAATCGCTTAGGCGATTAGTCAAAAAACTTTTAATTGAAGAGTTTGATCATGGCTCAGATTGAACGCTGGCGGTAGGCTTAACACATGCAAGTCGAGCGGAAACGAAGAATAGCTTGCTATTCTGGCGTCGAGCGGCGGACGGGTGAGTAATGCTTGGGAATCTGCCTAGTCGAGGGGGACAACAGTTGGAAACGACTGCTAATACCGCATACGACCTACGGGTGAAAGGGGGCCTCTTCTTGAAAGCTCTCGCGACTAGATGAGCCCAAGTGGGATTAGCTTGTTGGTGAGGTAAGAGCTCACCAAGGCGACGATCCCTAGCTGGTCTGAGAGGATGATCAGCCACACTGGAACTGAGACACGGTCCAGACTCCTACGGGAGGCAGCAGTGGGGAATATTGCACAATGGGGGAAACCCTGATGCAGCCATACCGCGTGTATGAAGAAGGCCTTAGGGTTGTAAAGTACTTTCAGCGAGGAGGAAAGGTAGTAGATTAATACTCTGCTACTGTGACGTTACTCGCAGAAGAAGCACCGGCTAACTCCGTGCCAGCAGCCGCGGTAATACGGAGGGTGCAAGCGTTAATCGGAATTACTGGGCGTAAAGCGCATGCAGGCGGTTTGTTAAGCGAGATGTGAAAGCCCCGGGCTCAACCTGGGAACTGCATTTCGAACTGGCAAACTAGAGTTCTTGAGAGGGTGGTAGAATTTCAGGTGTAGCGGTGAAATGCGTAGAGATCTGAAGGAATACCAGTGGCGAAGGCGGCCACCTGGCAAGTAACTGACGCTCAGATGCGAAAGCGTGGGTAGCAAACGGGATTAGATACCCCGGTAGTCCACGCCGTAAACGATGTCTACTCGGAGTTTGGTTCCTTGAGAACTGGGCTCTTAAGCTAACGCATTAAGTAGACCGCCTGGGGAGTACGGCCGCAAGGTTAAAACTCAAATGAATTGACGGGGGCCCGCACAAGCGGTGGAGCATGTGGTTTAATTCGATGCAACGCGAAGAACCTTACCTACTCTTGACATCCATAGAACTTTTCAGAGATGAATTGGTGCCTTCGGGAACTATGAGACAGGTGCTGCATGGCTGTCGTCAGCTCGTGTTGTGAAATGTTGGGTTAAGTCCCGCAACGAGCGCAACCCTTATCCTTATTTGCCAGCACGTAATGGTGGGAACTCTAAGGAGACTGCCGGTGATAAACCGGAGGAAGGTGGGGACGACGTCAAGTCATCATGGCCCTTACGAGTAGGGCTACACACGTGCTACAATGGCGCATACAAAGGGCTGCAAACCAGCAATGGTAAGCGAATCCCATAAAGTGCGTCGTAGTCCGGATTGGGGTCTGCAACTCGACCCCATGAAGTCGGAATCGCTAGTAATCGTGAATCAGAATGTCACGGTGAATACGTTCCCGGGCCTTGTACACACCGCCCGTCACACCATGGGAGTGGGCTGCACCAGAAGTCATTAGCTTAACCTTCGGGAGGGCGATGACCACGGTGTGGTTCATGACTGGGGTGAAGTCGTAACAAGGTAGCCCTAGGGGAACCTGGGGCTGGATCACCTCCTTACGTAAAGTTGTTAGTTTTTGTAAGTGCCCACACAAATTGCTTGAATAGAAA
>NZ_FPLG01000080.1:0-3151 GCF_900120065.1 Moritella viscosa | reverse complement strand
TTTTTAGCAAATTGCTCTTTAAAAATTTGGAAAGCTGAATAAATAAAGAAGTTCTTAAAACACGTTATTGCTTCGGCAATAACAATAGAGTGTTCTTGAGTATTCTTGAGGCGAAAAAAACTAGATAATACCTAGTTATTTCAATTGTACAGTCGACTTTAGATTGTATGGTTAAGTGACTAAGCGTATACGGTGGATGCCTAGGCAGTCAGAGGCGATGAAGGACGTGTTAATCTGCGTTAAGCTGTGGGGAGTTGATAAAAAGCGTTAATCCACAGATTTCCGAATGGGGGAACCCACTCTACTTTGTAGAGTATCGTAACGTGAATACATAGCGTTACGAAGCGAACCGGGAGAACTGAAACATCTAAGTACCCCGAGGAAAAGAAATCAATAGAGATACCCTTAGTAGCGGCGAGCGAACGGGGTCTAGCCCTTAAGCAGTTTGGAAGTTAGTGGAAGATTCTGGAAAGTTTCACGATACAGGGTGATAGTCCCGTACATGAAAACGACCTTACTGTGAAATCGAGTAGGACGGCACACGTGATATGCTGTTTGAATATGGGAGGACCATCTTCCAAGGCTAAATACTACTGACTGACCGATAGTGAACCAGTACCGTGAGGGAAAGGCGAAAAGAACCCCTGTGAGGGGAGTGAAATAGAACCTGAAACCGTATACGTACAAGCAGTGGGAGCCTACTTTGTTGGGTGACTGCGTACCTTTTGTATAATGGGTCAACGACTTAATTTCAGTAGCAAGGTTAAGCGAATAGCGGAGCCGTAGGGAAACCGAGTGTTAACTGCGCGAATAGTTGCTGGGATTAGACCCGAAACCCGGTGATCTAGCCATGGGCAGGTTGAAGGTTGAGTAACATCAACTGGAGGACCGAACCGACTAATGTTGAAAAATTAGCGGATGACTTGTGGCTGGGGGTGAAAGGCCAATCAAACCGGGAGATAGCTGGTTCTCCTCGAAAGCTATTTAGGTAGCGCCTCGCGTCTAACTATTGGGGGTAGAGCACTGTTAAGGCTAGGGGGTCATCCCGACTTACCAACCCTTTGCAAACTCCGAATACCAATAAGTTCAATCGCGGGAGACACACGGCGGGTGCTAACGTCCGTCGTGGAAAGGGAAACAACCCAGACCGTCAGCTAAGGTCCCAAAGTGTATGTTAAGTGGGAAACGATGTGGAAAGGCTCAGACAGCCAGGAAGTTGGCTTAGAAGCAGCCATCTTTTAAAGAAAGCGTAATAGCTCACTGGTCGAGTCGGTCTGCGCGGAAGATTTAACGGGGCTAAACATACCACCGAAGCTACGGATGCATACTTGTATGCATGGTAGAGGAGCGTTCTGTAAGCCGTCGAAGGTGAGTTGAGAAGCTTGCTGGAGGTATCAGAAGTGCGAATGTTGACATGAGTAACGATAATGGGGGTGAAAAACCTCCACGCCGAAAGACCAAGGGTTCCTGTCCAACGTTAATCGGGGCAGGGTGAGTCGACCCCTAAGGCGAGGCCGAAAGGCGTAGTCGATGGGAAACAGGTTAATATTCCTGTACTCACTTATATTGCGATGGGGTGACGGAGAAGGTTAGGCTAGCATGGCGATGGTTGTCCATGTTTAAGGTTGTAGGCTGTGTGCTTAGGTAAATCCGGGCGCACATTAAGGCTGAGAGCTGATGACGAGTCTCTACGGAGATGAAGTAGTTGATACCCGGCTTCCAGGAAAAACCTCTAAGCTTCAGATATGAGAGAATCGTACCCCAAACCGACACAGGTGGTTAGGTAGAGAATACTAAGGCGCTTGAGAGAACTCGGGTGAAGGAACTAGGCAAAATGGTACCGTAACTTCGGGAGAAGGTACGCCAATGATGGTGAAGGACTTGCTCCGTAAGCTATTGTTGGTCGCAGAGAAATGGTGGCTGCAACTGTTTATTAAAAACACAGCACTGTGCAAAATCGAAAGATGACGTATACGGTGTGACGCCTGCCCGGTGCCGGAAGGTTAATTGATTGGGTTAGACTTAGGTCGAAGCTCATGATCGAAGCCCCGGTAAACGGCGGCCGTAACTATAACGGTCCTAAGGTAGCGAAATTCCTTGTCGGGTAAGTTCCGACCTGCACGAATGGCGTAATGATGGCCACGCTGTCTCCACCCGAGACTCAGTGAAATTGAAATCGCTGTTAAGATGCAGTGTACCCGCGGCTAGACGGAAAGACCCCGTGAACCTTTACTATAGCTTGGCACTGAACATTGAACCTACATGTGTAGGATAGGTGGGAGACTATGAAGCATTGTCGCTAGATGATGTGGAGTCAACCTTGAAATACCACCCTTGTACGTTTGATGTTCTAACGTAGGTCCCTAATCGGGATTGCGGACAGTGTCTGGTGGGTAGTTTGACTGGGGCGGTCTCCTCCCAAAGAGTAACGGAGGAGCACGAAGGTTGGCTAAACATGGTTGGACATCATGTGGTTAGTGCAAAGGCATAAGCCAGCTTAACTGCGAGACAGACACGTCGAGCAGGTACGAAAGTAGGTCTTAGTGATCCGGTGGTTCTGAATGGAAGGGCCATCGCTCAACGGATAAAAGGTACTCCGGGGATAACAGGCTGATACCGCCCAAGAGTTCATATCGACGGCGGTGTTTGGCACCTCGATGTCGGCTCATCACATCCTGGGGCTGAAGTTGGTCCCAAGGGTATGGCTGTTCGCCATTTAAAGTGGTACGCGAGCTGGGTTTAGAACGTCGTGAGACAGTTCGGTCCCTATCTGCCGTGGGCGTTTGAGAATTGAGAGGAGCTGCTCCTAGTACGAGAGGACCGGAGTGGACGAACCACTGGTGTTCGGGTTGTTATGCCAATAGCATTGCCCGGTAGCTAAGTTCGGAACTGATAACCGCTGAAAGCATCTAAGCGGGAAGCAGGCCTCGAGATGAGTTCTCACTGGGACTTTAAGTCCCCTGAAGGGCCGTTGGAGACTACAACGTTGATAGGCAAGGTGTGTAAGTGCTGTGAGGCATTGAGCTAACTTGTACTAATTACCCGTGAGGCTTAACCATACAAATTAAAGTATGATTAATTGAAATATCGACTTAAGAATAGATTGAATACTTTATGTTTTAAAGACTTCTTTATTTATAGCTTTTCAGAT
>NZ_FPLG01000029.1:0-4786 GCF_900120065.1 Moritella viscosa | reverse complement strand
AACACCAGTGTTGTTACATCAAGTCCCGTGTTTGCTAGCGCACACTGGGTGATATGTTGTTTACCAGCATTAGTAAGAATGCCGGTTACCTGTTGTTCAGACATAGAAACTTACTCCGTTGCAGTACTAATGCTGCTTTCTTTACTTAAAAATCCATAAACGGGCTGCAGTGTCAGTGGATGCTCAACCAGTGTTTTCAGTGGCATTAACGGCACTTTTTGTACATGGTATTGCACATCAATCCAACTTGGCGCTAAGCCACAATCAGCAAAACTGTGTACCGTAAATTCATAACGTCTGCAGGCGCGTCCATAGAGCTGGATTAATTCGGGCATCAGTTCACCGTATTTCGAGACAGTATGACTGCTAAAGTCGATTGCAATAATGTCCCAATCACGATTATCAATCCGTTCACTGACTTTGATGACATCGATACCAAGACGATTAAAGATAGCTTCAATCGTCGCTATCTCACCCGCATCGATTGTATTAACCAGTGCATGCTGGACCCGTTTTCTAAAAAACTCAGTCGGCTCGTTTGCCAGTCTTTCAGTCAAACGTTCCCAGGCTAACAATCCTAAAAATGGCTCTGCACTTTGCTGCTCATCTTTTTGTGCAACCGCCCACATCACCCAGTCTTTGGTATTGTGCCAATATTGCTGCGCGGCTTTCATTAACTGCTCGGCATGGCCCTTGTTTAACCAGGTAGCAATCTCTGGTTGTGATGGCGGAGCGCTTTGCTGAAATCTATCCATGCTGCACAACCAAGTGCGTAAGTGCCGGTAGCCATAAACCCGTTTTAATATCACCACAATCAAAATCGATACTGCGCAGTGCAGGGAATTGATTATGTAACTGCGCTTGTAACTGGCTCATGCTAAATAACGAATTTGGCCGCGTTCGTGTCGGTTGATACGCATCGTTTAACCGAAACGCTGCCTGGATAAAGGTTTTTATATCCACGCCAATATCGATGCTATTTGCATGTAATGAATACGTAGCCGTTATTACCTGCTCATGTGTCGGCATCGCGTATACTTTAAAATCATCACCGTGGCCATGATGGCCATCATCACGAATATGCTGATTTATTACTTTTAATAAACCAGTCGATACTTGCCCAACATTAAGGTAAATATACGCATTAGCGGTACCAGGGCCACGCGGCGCTTGGTTTACAATTTCAATATTTTCAACTGGTATGGCGAAGTCGCTGATTATCGATTTGTACACAGTATTGATATGCCATTTAGCGGCAGTGCCGAATACATTTCTTATTCTGTTTCGATATGCTTCTGTGCTTTCTTCATTCGCACCAGGGATAAGCAGCCAGTCTTTTTCATTACGAACCGTCACGCCCTCGATTGGGTTAACTAAGCGGTAATAACTGCCTACCGGTAAGTTATACGCCTGCCCAGTACCAACGGCTTGAGCCAACACTTCAATGACCGATTCACCTTCTTTAAATACCACAGCGCTAAGCGTACGTAACTGATATACAGTGCCGCCAATACTGTCACTTTCTACTAAGGCACCTGCAGGTATACTCAATACACCATCGTTATTAGTGCGCGTTAATGTCAGCATGCCTTTGGCCTTAATTGCATCCACAACAAAGACATTACGACTCGGGCCATGAAGCCCGATTAACGCACTGCGACTAGCCGTCATGATAAATAAATCAGGCATCAATATATGGGCAATCCAATCAAGTAAACCAACGACAGGTAAGGTAATTAAAGCTTTAACTGTGCGCCAAAACGGGCTAAACGGACTGCCATTCTCAACAATGATTTGTTGCTCGCTTAATACCTGGTCCCATTGCTGCTTGGCAACCGTCTCATTCACTGGTAACCCAGCATCGGCCATCATCTTTTTAAAATCAGGCACTATGTCCGGTGTTCTATTTTCATTGTTCATGCTACGCCCCTGCCCACTTCATTACGCCGTATTGCTTGGTTTGTGCTTCAATCGATAAGGTTTTATCACTGTTATAGCTAATTAAGATTGTGCCAGGCTTGAGTCTGTCGTCTTGTTCGACTTCGAGTTCTAAATCCGTCAGCACTGGCGCAATACCATTGACGTTACGCTGCTTCACTAACTTCACTAACAAACCACTTTCGATAATGCGGTGCTTAACATCTTGGCCAATGACTTTGGCCGCAGATAATTTGCCAGCACTGAGCGAGGAATTAAACACAAAATCCCCATCGATAATGTTTAAATCAACATGCATATTTATCATTAGCCGGCTAACTCCATTAACAGTTCAAAATCATGGTCAAGGTTGTCGCTTTTCATCACCACGTTATCGATATACACGCGCTTGCTGTTATCGGCGTTGCTATTACTGTTGTTATTCGTGTGTTGTTTGCTTTGCTGAAAATACTGGGTTCGCTGTATACGCGGACTGCTTACCTTAGCCAACTGATGGTTATTTTCTTGATATTGTTGAATACGCGCACTGTGCGCAGTTAATTCATTAAACGCTTGGCTTTCAGAAACAGAGGCTGCACTATTTATCTGACTAGCATTGCTATGCGTGCTGATTAGATTTTTTGCTGCAAATGTTTCACTGTTAAACGCTTGGTTTGCGGCTACAGGCAAGGTCGCTGTAACATGACTAATATCGCGATTGCTCAACTGATTCGCGTTTAATTCAGTCGGTATTGGGCCTGCTGTTTTGGTTATTTCTTCGACCTCAGCCTTCATGGTCATGTCTTTACCATCGATTAAACCCAGTGCTTCAAGCACCCATTTCACATTGTCAATCAGGGCTGTGAATACCAACATGACGCCATCAAATATCTTGATTAAACCTTGGCCCCAACTTGAGTCTTTAAAGGCCGCAACAATAGCATCCCAATAAAAAATAAGTCCCGCAACGGCAGCCACTAACGCCACAACACCTGCGATAACTATCCCAATCGGATTGGCAAGTAATGCAGTATTAAATAACCAAGTCACGCCCTGCGCCGCTAACATAGCGCCACGATACAGACCGATAACCGCAAGATAAGCACCCATCACGGCAATGTTGCCTAAGAACCCCATCACCCGCAGTGCGACTAACCCCATTTGCCATAACTTTGTTGAGATAGCAGCGCCATTAGTAACGACGCTCAACCCAATCAATGCAAAGCGATAGATACCGATTATCATGTTCATGGCGCTAAACGCCATCATTAAGCCAATAACACCAACAGCCGCCGCGCCAAGTACACCCGTTAATGTTGGGAATTCTTGGGTTAGCCATATCACGCCACCTAACATAGCAACCAGCATGTCGACAACCGGTTCAATAATCGGTAACACCGCTTGACCCATCGCCGTTGCTGCGCCATTTAATGAACCGCTAAACCTGTCCCAGGGAGTAGCAATGATATTGGCCATTTCACTGGCCTTAGATGCATCCGTTACACTAGTTAGTTCACTAATACCTTGTTTCAGTTTGGCTGTTTTTGTACTTAATATATCGACAACCCCCGCAGCGTCAGTTGAACCAAATGCTGTATTTAAAATATCGCCTCTGGCAACACTACCGACCCCTGCTAACCTTTGGTTAATACGTTCAAGCACGATATCCATACTCAGCATATCACCCTGGCTATTGGTGAGTTCTATGCCTAGTTTTTTCTGCGCTTTACCAATACCGTCAATGAATGACGCATATTTAGTGCCGGCTTCGGAACCTGACTTAAGCACCAGCTGCAGTTCGCCCAGCACCGCAAATTGTTCTGCGGCATCTATACCTCGATTCGTCGCTTTTGCGCCTAATGAACTAAAAGCCGACTCCATTTCTGCGCCGGTGGTTTTGTACATTTGCACGGCTTTCGCAGTTTGCCCTGCAATCTGATTCACCCAGTCGGACTTGCCCATTTTATTGGCGGTTTTTTCAAAGATGCCGTACATGGCCCCCATATAACTGGTGATAGTGCTGGCGTCCGCTTTCGTGGCAACCGCTAATACATTGGATGCCTTGGTAAAGGAGGCAAGTTCATCACCGGTTAGCCCGGATATGGCAGACTGAATATCGTAAGCACTGCGCACGAACTCTGCTGAGTTACCGCCAAACTGTGTGGTAAACTCAAACGCGGTTTTAGTTAATTTGGTTAAATCTTCGTTGGCCACGCCCAGTGTTTGTACTTCACCAAGCGCAGCAACATGATCAATAGCCGGTGACAAACTGCTGACCAGCGCAATAGCACCGCCTGCAGTCCCCATAAAACCGCTCATCATTTGGTTTTGAGCACTGGCCGTTTGGGCGCTAAGTTGGTTTATCTTGTCCATGATCTTATTCACTGGCCCTGTTGCTTTATCAACAACGCCAATGGTGTACATGAGTTTTTCCAACTTGCTTAATGCGCTCATTCGTTCCCCTCACCAGTGACTTAACCACTATCTAACGCCATGCAAATACCATTGTTGATGGCGATTTGCTGCTTTTCTTGATTATCGTTTTCCAAAAACAGTGCCTGGGCTAAACTATCTTCAGTGGCTGCGCTGTGTGGTAGCCATTTTTGCTGATAGGCGAGCAACTGATCTAAACGGTTTCTGCTTATCTCTTTTGCTCGCTGTTCTATTTTTTTACGGTAATGTTGAATTCCGGTTGATACTCTTCAACCACACTGCCGACTAAATGCAGCGCTGCACCCGGGAGAGCTAACATTTCTTTCAATGTTGATTTGCACTCGTTATCAACCACCGTCATTAAGAAGTTGGTCGCGGGCTGAATTTTATTAACCTGGTTACTTTGGTTTAAAAACTTGTTGTAAGCCGTTACGTT
>NZ_FPLG01000077.1:0-1037 GCF_900120065.1 Moritella viscosa | reverse complement strand
TCGTAACCAATCATGTTCATTCCAATAAAATCAGGTTCAGCATCTTGTAAGTCAGACTCTGGTACACCCGTATTAATATCGCCGCCAGATAACAGTAGTACAGAACCACCTTCGGCTTTAACTTCATTACGAATATTATTTATCAAAGTGGCACGGGCTGCCATGCCTCGCTCACCGTATTTATTTTGCCAGAAATTACCGTGGTTATCGTTGGTGTGGAGAATTGTCAGGTTATATTCTTTATCTTGGAGCCATTTGTGGGAATTAACTTGCTCTGTAGACTGAGTTGCACAACCTGTAACAATAGTTGATAGGACACTACTAATGGCAAGAGTTAATATTTTCTTTCTCATAATTAATCCTAAATATTATTGCTTATGCTAAAGCTTAAATGCATGAGCACTTGTATGTTTAGTCGTGACTGCACACACCCGTGTTGTTTCTTCGTTAGCAGCTTTAACTTTGCGCTGGTGGTGAGACTGCATAGTGAGAATGTCATCTATGTAATCGACTGCTATAAAAGCTTAATGCGGGGGAATAAACTATACATCTACGTTCAAAATAGATAGGTTCGTTACAGGTCAAATCCTTAAAGTGTGATTTAGAGCTATTGCTTCATCATTTTTAGTAAAGAAAATGAAACATTCATCAAATATTTTTCAGGTATCACAAAGCTGGAATGTATTGTTTTTTTATACTTAAGGCCTTTTATTACAATGATTTGTTGGATTTCGTTGGCTTCGCCTATTTATTCGGTACTTATATTTTAATTTCTCTATGACTTCTTGGTCAGTATCTTTTATTTTTAATACTTTGTATTTTCAGGCTGATTCATAATAATCTAAATTAGCATAATATGCTGTTTCGCTTTATGTCTAAATGTGCGTTATAAATCAATTAGAGGGGGGGGGGGTAGTGTTAAGGGGAATGTCTATTTATTTTTAATATGAATAAGTAATTTTATGTTCTAGTCGGTTATAGAGTTTGCTTAAGTAAATATCACCTATGAGGTACAATTGGTCGCTTATCAATCACTT
>NZ_FPLG01000075.1:0-549 GCF_900120065.1 Moritella viscosa | reverse complement strand
CCCTGAAATCCAGCTTTCGGTTGTGCAAAATAAGTGCTGCAACTTAAAAATCCGATCCAAGTTGTCAGATGAAAGGTATCGGCGATACCACACCACTGCAAGTAGTCCAGCTGAAATGGCTACCTGATAACGATTTTTCATGTTTAACTCTATTACATATCAATAATATTAAGGAGGATAAACTACATCATAAGTAAGAATAAAAACATGAAGTTGATCGTAAATGCGATATTAAAATCTGCCTTGTTAAGATAATACTGGGTGTATTGTTATTTTGATCTAATTTATAAACACGAATAAATATGCTTAAAATATAGTCGTTTTTTATGAGAATAGAGTTCAAATATTATTGGCTCTATTTTATTTTCTACTCCATTTTATCTGCTCTATTACTTTCGATATAAGCTATTTTCTTCGTAAAAATAACCTCTCCATTTCAAATGAAAGAAATTCAACTCGTTCTTCGATCTAACTCGCATTTTTATAGTTAAAAACTAGAATTATCCTTATTTTTAACTATATTCAACCAATCGAAACGTTTGCGCAAAC
>NZ_FPLG01000086.1:0-14799 GCF_900120065.1 Moritella viscosa | reverse complement strand
TTTGAGTTGACCATTACAATTCACCATGCTTTGGCAGATTTGGAGAGCTTTTTAGCTAAATCAATTCCATTGTCCAATCTATATGTTTTATTCGTACACCAATGTTGGCTAATATTCACGAGCTATCAATTTTATATTTACGCCTGTTTGTTTTTAAAATAAAATATCCCGTACCCAATTTTTTGAGATGATAAATGTGAAAATTAAATACTGGCTTGTAGTAATCTTGTTGTTAACTGGTTGTGGTGGAGGTTCAGAAACTGAGATGATAGAAGCGCCGGAAGGTAATTCTGCCCCGGTATCACCTTCCGTAAAAGAACCACATGTACAGGCGAGTGAGCTGAAAATTGAACGCATAATAATGCACCCTGACAATTTTTCTGCTAATGACACTCTTAAACCTTTTGTATGGGTACACGATTACATTACGTTTAGTGGAAAGACAGTATGCAAATGGCATATTGACAATATTGAGGTTTCAAATGCTTGTGAATATACACTGAAAGAGAATGAGCATTTAAAACCCATTTCATTCACCGCATTCGTTACAGAAAATGGCAAGAAAAGTGAAAAAATAACCAAAACTTACTTCAAGAAATTTCCGATAGACCATTTATCAAATACCAATGCAAAACTAACGTTGTTTAATGATGGAACGGTAGCGGAATGGGACAGTGTCCTTGATGGTGAGTATGCGTACATAGTTAAGAACAGGTATAGAAAATTAACTGAAAACGAGAACCAAAACATTAGATCTGTTTATTCTAATGACGGCGCATTTGCAGCTATTAATGATAAAGCACAATTTATTACCTGGGGGGAGTCACCAGATACCGGAACTGATGATATAAGAAAGAAGATTAGTGCGCTAGAGGTGATTTCGGTGGCCAGTGCACAAGATTCATTTGCGGCATTGACGAAGACAGGTGATGTGTACGTATTAGGTAACCTAGGCGGTTTTAGTAACCAAATGATCAATTACAGTGACAGATTTGTGCGGATTATCGGTGATAAGCATGGTTACGCGTTACAGACAGATACTGATAAAGTATGTCTGGTGACCACTGAAATGTCGTTAAATTGTCAGGTTATCTCAGGGGATATAAAGACATTTTTATCACTAAAATATGAGTACAGCGATAATTTTGCAGTGTTAACGGACAGTGGAAATCTATACCGATGGAGAAAATGGAATAATGCCCAGGGTGAGCAGATTGCTTCTGATGTTAGAGCGTTAGTTGCTAACGACTACGCCTATGCCGCTATACGGGATAATGATACGGTTTTGGTCTGGGGTCATCCTGATAAAGGCGGTGATTTTAAATATGATTATTACTCTTTTGAAGAGCAACTGGTCCCGTCAGGGAACCGTTGTTTCTCATCACAACCCGGCAAGATAGATCTTTCCGAGTGGGACGAAGCCAGACAAGGTTCATGCAAAAAAGGTGAAAGAGAGTTATTTATCCCTGAATATACTAAGCAGGTAAAGAAGAGTACCCATCATAGACTAGAGGATATTCCTTCTAACATTAAAAAAGTGGTTCCAGCCTTCAATGCTTTTGCCGCACTAACAAGAGATGGTCAGGTGATTACCTGGGGGAGTGTTTTTTCAGGTGGAAATATTTACTCTGATAAAGTTAACCATATTGATGAATTGGTTGGGGTGAAAAATGTGCTTTCCAACGGGGATAGTTTTACTGCCATAAAAGAAAACGGATCGCAGGTTTCATGGCGGGGGATTTGGGATATAGATATGAAGAATGAATTTGGCGAATATACTAAATTCTATATTTATGATGATGATTATAGTTATAGTAGTGGTGAGTGGTATTCACGTGTGCCCTATGTCACTGGAGCCAATATCCAAGACATGGCTGCAAATAATGGTGCATACCTTTTAACGGTAGATGTAACAACAGCCAATAATGAGGCATTTAAAATATATACCTGGGGTAGTAAAGACCGTGGAGCGGGATTAGAAGCGAATCAATACGGTCACACTATAAATGGAAGCACTGTGGCTGTGTATTCCGATAGATATGGTTTTACCCTATTTACCAATTATGGCGATGTGTATGTCGTTAGTGGCAGTAATGCTAAAGGCGGGATTTCAACACTTAGGCATGTTTTTAAAAGTGAAGATGTAACGATGATTACGCAATAAATAACTTGGTTCTGTCTATAATAATTGTTTTAGTGTGTATACAAAGTTGGTACTGGGGTAAATACGGATAGGCATGAGATACTTTTATTTATGACAAAGGGCCTCATTAGGCCATTAAAGCGTAAACGTATCTAACCCACCTTCAAGAACATATTAATACCTTGTATCCCCAATCAACGAGGTATTAATATGACCATCAAAACTACATCCAATAACCCCAATTCCATCACTACCAAAAAATTCAAATTCACCAATGCCAATCTAAAATCCCTCCCAGCTAATCCAAGTAATTCATCATCAACAGAACTCGAAGTATCTGATACAGAAGTCATCGGCTTAAAATGTCTATCCGGTAAAACGGGCAATAAACGTTTCTTATTACGCTATAAATTCAACGGGCGTAAGTGCAGTATCGCCATCGGACGCTTTCCTGATATTGATATTAACCAAGCAAGAAAGGTAGCCAGAAAGTATAAAGGTATGATCGCTGATGGGATTGACCCTAAAGCTGAACGTGACAATCAAGTTGATTACCCAACGGTTAAGTCATTCTTCTACGATACCTACTTACCACTGGCAAAGCGTAGAAAGAAAACATGGGGTATTGATGAAAAGCGATTCCGTAAACACTGTAATGCTATAGCCCACATCAAATATAACGAGCTAACAGTTAGCCACGTAATGAAGCTGCATCTTGGTTTAAGTGAGACTAAATACAAAGGTGAGTATTACGCACCAGCTACTTGTAACCGCATATTAGCTTTATTAAAGACCATGGGTAAGCTGGCGCATAGTATGCTTGATATAATCAATGCGGCCGATAGGGTGTCGTTACTGCCCGAGAATAATGCTCGTACTCGATACTGTGATATTGATGAAACTAAACGCATCATCAAAGCTGCTAGAGCCTATCCTCAACCTAGTATTGGTAACTTCATTGCGCTGCTACATTTGATTGGCTGTCGTGAAGGTGAGCTGAGATTTAGAGTTCATAGTGATATTAACTACGAAAAACGCACCCTGACTATCCCACGCACCAAGAACGGCACTTATCACATCATTTATCTATCTGACCTTATGATAGAGATCCTGCAATCTACCCCTAAAATATCGGGCAATAATTACGTATTTCCAGCACCACATAAAAAGGGCAAACCAATCGGTGCGCCTCGTTACTCTTTCGATATTATTAAACGAACAGCAAAGATAGATAATCCTGATGAAGTGTTACTGCATACGGCACGTCATTCGGTAGCTAGTAACTTGATTTCTAACGGTGTTGATATCAGTGCTGTTCAGAAATTATTAAATCATAAAGACATATCTAGCACGTTACGTTATGCAAAATTAAGCGAGGGTAAGCAACGTGAAACAGCATCGATGATATCGAGTATGGTAGGAGGCTAATAGCGTAATAAAACAAGGCTGAAGAATATATAAATATCATGATTATTGATTGTTAATACATAAGGAATACAACCAATGAAAGTGATTAAAAACTTCAACCTTGTTAATGAAATAACCCTACCTGAGCAAGTTAAATCAGCATTGCATTCTGAGCTTATCATTCCGTTTGATGGCTGCTTAGATGCTACTGCTGACTTCTGGTCTGAATACGATACCTTTCTTATTCTGCTAGAAGAAAGTGATGTTGATGGTACGTTAGTTGACGCTGATGAAGATATTCAATATTTCATTCAATACGTAACAGATAACCCTGAGTTTGTCGTATTGTTGAATGATGATACTTGTCCATACCTTTTAGCCTTATCAGTCACTACAACAGCTGGCGGAGGCTGTTACCTATTAGCACCATTAACATCTAAAACAACTGCTGCCACAACATTAAGCAAGCTACTTTAATCTGTAATAAATACCGATATTACCAATCTAATTACTCATCATTATTAAAGGATTTTCTATGAGCCGTAAAACTAACAACACCAATAAAATAACCGATGTAAAAGCTGATACCACTGTTGTAGTTGATGATACTAATGTTGATAGCACATCAGTTGAATTAACCAATGAACAAGTGAGTGATTCACCTACGGATACACCGACAGATAAAGTTGTTGAAGATAAGCCTGCTAATGATAAACAAGCTGAACCTGAGAAACATGACCATTTCAGTAATATTGTATTATCAGGAAAGGGTAAGAAACTAAGCCCTAAAACAACTAATCACGTTTTCTTTGATATTGCAGAGCATGATGAAGAAGGTGAGTTGTATATCCGACTTAGTGGTAATGAAGGTGGTGGGTTGCATTCCAAAGAATGGATCAACTTGTCTAAGTTGTTTGCAATCCTAGATGAGCAAGTTGATAAGCCATTTAAAAGTACCACGCTTAAACCTGCATTTAAAGGTGCTAGTGCTAATAATGCAGGGTTCCTCGCTGGGGTATTACGCAGTGATGATATTGGTTTAATTGTCCAATCAGGTACTAGTGTATTTCTTCATGTATTAGCTGATAATTACGAGGAGAAGAAAGCTAAGTTGTTAGCATTAACTTAACCCACGCTGCTAATTCATCACTTACATACCTAAGAACATCACTAAACCTAATCTCACAAACTTACTAACGGAGCTCATTATGAAGCTGGATTTTGATTCGGATGGCTTACTCGTGCCTGTAACACCAGACTTGATGAATATACTTGCCAAGGTTGCCCTAGAACAAGAAATACCAACAGGCACTAACACGATTGTATTTAACTTTCGAGATAGCGCATACAACAGTGAGGATGGTGGTTTTCATCCTGTTGAAATTAGTATCACCAATCATAACGGACTGTGGAAATTTGATTACATCACCTCGTTCTGTTACCAAGGCTATCACTATCCTGAATTGGCGAAAGAAATTGATTTCGATATGCGTAATGGAACAGGCATGGTGTACCCATTACCAATGCGTTCTTTACATGAAGTGATGTATTTCTATCCAACATGGGAGATGAATTTTTGTAATTACCACAACATTAGCGCATTTGATGAAGTTAAGGTCAGTACGTTTTAGCTGGTCCGCGTAAAGGTCAGGAAAAAAGTCGAGTTATGGACAGGAGGAGAAGTAACAACTTGGCGGGTTTAATCAGGCAGTACCCATCGCAGCTTACGTAGTAAGGTGTGATGGGTATTGCCTTAACATTCAATGAATTTTTAGCAAAGGATACTAAATCCACTGACTGAAATTGGCTAGTTTCAGTTGGTAATGATTGATGCTTAATGACGTAAAAAATACCATCTGAAATAATCACCCCATTGCTCAATAGGCAATAGGGTAGCTGGCTTCAATTAATGTAATTGGGGTAATGAAATATTAAAAATCAGAATAGTAATTTACTGATGAAAATATAATATATACCCCTATATATTAAACCTGCTAAAGCGCAGTTATTATTATGTTTAGTAACTACGGGTGAAAAACAAGCCCGTTTTGAACCTTTCGATAACCCGTATCGGTTTGTAGGTCGATGGACTTTAACTATCTGGTTAGCTCGCATTAGCAACTTTGATTTTAGCTAACTATGTCAATTTAAAGTGGGCCTTACCCTGTACTCACGCTCAAAACCAACAGTATGTAAAATAAGATAATAAAGTTTAGCTGTGCTTTATATCGGACTAACACCTACCTTAAACTTACAGCGTTACATCATCTTGACGCGCTCTAATGACGCGTACAAATCGCGGATAAGTTCATGCTTTAAACTCACTGGTGATAACACTTCAACATGGGGCATCCAAGCCTTCAAAATAGGAATCACATCGTGTAATCGTGTTACCTGACTGCTAATTAGCAATGAACCATCATCCATTTCTTTTAACACCTGAATATTAGGCAGTAAATCACCATCAAGAAAGCGTGAAGCAACATGCGAATCAACTTGTATTAGTACATCTGACTTCTCTATATCCAACCACTGCATCCCCTGCCTAATTATTTCATTTTGGATATTAGCTTGCGGTTTATATTTATCGTCACTGAGCTGTAACTGTGAAATATAAGCAATTCTGAATGAGTGTAAGTGGTTCTGGCAGACTGCGGCTAGATACCAGATACCTCTGTCATTAACCAAGCGGTAGGGTTGAACTTGTTCGAGTAATTTATCTTTATATGTAAATGAAATCTGTCGCTGTGAGCTAATAGCACTAGCCAATACATTAAACAAATCAGTAAAACTTGATACATCCTTAATACGTACATTCTTGAATAAGAACGTCGGTATATCATTAGTCTGCCAGTTGTTCATGTTGAGCTTAATCGGGATGAATGATTCTAATCCAGTGTTCTGTATTAGCTTATTCATGTTATTTGATGATTGCTGTCTAACACTGCTCATATCAAGAAAGTAACAACCATCTTCACGAATCAAAGGCAGATAGGATAGCCTTTCAAAGTCACGCCATATCGTTCTTTCATGGACATTAAATTCAGCTTCCAAGTCTTTTAGATACAGTTTTTCACCGGTATTTAATCGGGCAAGGATAGTACCTAATCGCTTGGCTAATTTCTCATTCTTACTTTTCATCTAACTAGATTAAACCGTCGAACTGGCAGGTTGAGTCAGTCGTTATTATTTCTAATCTAAACCCATTAGGTTAGCAGTATTGCTATAGCTTTCATCGAGTAGAGGCCACAAGGCTTATAACGATAATCAACAATTTATTCTGTGACTGACACAACCTGTCAGTCGAGCATTTCATAATACCCATCAATTGATTTAAATATTAAAACAAAGGAAAACCTAAATGAAAAACCAGCTTGAAAAATCAATCCAATTACTAACTCTATGTTGCCTATTTTCATCAACTACGGCATTAGCTGGCGGCACTATGGGCGGTAATCCGGGCGACCTTTCTAAGATGAAATCAGTTTTAGAAGCAAACTGGAATGGTAAATCAGGCATTCAACATACGGCCTCGTATGGTGTGATTGTTCAATGGAAAGCTGATGTGTGCGGCACGTTAAATGGTCACATCACTGATACAACCAAATGCACTAAAACGATAAACGTAGTAACTCCAATTAACCAATAAACACTAATAGGGAAATATCATGACAATCAAAAAAATATTAACAGTAGTAACGACATGTCCAGCTTGTGGTCAACGTGCTTACGATGATGGTAGCTGCCAAGTCTGCGGTCATTCTCATTAATCAGGAACGAGCCAACATGTCATTTTTTAAGAAGTTGAGTAGTAACCTAAAACTATGGACTTGCAATAAGTGCGGTAAAAAAACAGAAGTTACAGGTGGCACATCATGTAACAAATGCGGTAAGTGGATATGTAATTCACATAAAGCATCTGGCGGAGTCTGCAAGGGCGGTTGCTAGTCTAGATTGAACAAATAACAGCACTTAACACCGCGCCATATCAGCAATGATATGGCGCTTTTTATATCTGAAACAAAGAAGGAAATATTATGCCTGTTGCAGCTTTTTCCAATCCCATATTTGGTATTGGGTTCATCATCGGCTACGCCATCTATAAAGAATTAAACAAAGATTAAATAAGGAGCACACCATGCCATTACCATTGATTTACTTAGGATGCGGATTGATTTCAGGGTTCTTATTTGCCGCGAATGAAACCAAGGTTACAAGTAACCATAAATCTAAACGTGCTTAATTAAACTAGTATCCGTTTGGATATTATGACGTAATGAAAAAGCCATTTCCCAGTTGAATTCAGGAAATGACTTTTATTTTTTTTCTGAGGTGATTCTATTAATATAAGGGTGCCGTTGCTTAACTTCGTTAACCCCCTCTCCCCTTATATTAATGCCTATATTAGTGAATAAATTACCCACTAATACAGACATACCAATAAATCACACGCATTACCCGCTATCAACCATCACCTCTTATTTTAGCAACAGTGTAATCAAATTCTTCAATAACCTTGCTACAGCCCCAGTTAGGTTTACTAGATATACACACGATGAAGTGCGCTCTAATTCTACAGATATCAGGTATAGCGCCATGCATCATTTCAATGTCGTTTACGATGGCATCGAATTCCTTAACCCGAGCCTTAGAACCTTGGTTGGCCTTTAAAACGACCCGAGATTTAAACGCTTCAACAAATAAATTAAATGTACTCATTTTTATTTTCCCCTATGCATGAAATAGCCCTTCGATGAAACGTTAGGACTATTAAAATTTTAACTAATTTATTGTTGATTTAATTCCGTATAAAAATAGGTATTTAAGCTGTATCTCTGCGCGTAAATCTATAAGGTGGCGCAGTGGGTGTTAATGCAAGTCCTTGTTTTAACTTCGTTAAAGCCAAGGTCTTAGATATTTATATGGGTAAGAGATAATGCGCGACCTCATCCAGTGGTATTAAACCAGTAATCAAGAGCCTTAACTCATCACGAATACCAGACCTTACCCATCATATTACAGCGCTTAATTTCACTGGACTCATTAGCCATCAAGATACTACCCAGCTATCCCCATCAGATTAAGCAGTGATAAATCATAAAAGAATCTCAGACCTAATTTGTCACGAGTAATCGGGTAAGCAATCTCTGCGCAACTATCAATGCTTAAAATCAGGAGGGTAAATGTAATCTTGAATGGGATGCGCAATATCTCTTACCCATATAAATATCTAAGACTATCCTCTCAGCCCTTTAATCACGGGGTTCTATCATCGACCACTGTGCGCGGAGTAGGCAGTAAAATCTCAATAATTAACAGGTTAGATTATTTTTTCGTAATAGATAAAACGTATAAAGCCTTACAGAGTAGGGCATTTGATAAGGTGTGTGATTAGTACGTAGGGGATAGATAGCAAGTAACACACACATGAATTGCGATAATGGCCCCTACATAGTATCAACGATAGTCTTTAAGCTATTGTTATAAAATGATTCAAGGCTAACTTTCCCATCCTGATATTAGCAATGTAGAAGTGTTGCCGATATTAACTGGCTGATATTGTCTCTGTCATTACGCACACGATAATCGGCATAATCAAATGAATAATAACGGCAATGTATTCATTGCTATAATGCAGGTTTGAAATCTAGTGCAAGTATTTGATTTAAAATTAAGTAACGCATGATGGTTAAACTATTCATGTACTTCTTTCGTGATTTTATATCAATGGACTATTTCTATGTGGATTCAGGAAAAAATTGCTAATCGTGTGAATGAGACGGAATACCGAGCTTTAATTTTCACCCTTACACTTAACCCTCGAACTGTGAATACCCTAGGTATAATCTGTTTCAGTGCCTGTCTGTGGTGTTCAACAGGGTGATCGCGTTGTCGTTCTAGTCCAGAATTTATTTGTGAACGTGTGACAAAACTTGGCGAGTGATTCGAAGCTCTGTAGGTGCTTAATTAGGTGTGTCACTGGGCGACGATGTTCCATAACGATATTCTATACCCATCTTCTCGTCACTTGTTACTGGCGAACCCTCTACTGGTTGCTGGTGGTGATATCGAGAAGATGATTACGTTATTGAACCAGAAAGCCCGAAGAGCAAAGGTTAAGGGTGAGAAACCGTGGATGTCGTTAGATGGTGTTAGTGCGCTATTAGGCGTTGATAAGCTGCTGTACATGGATGAATTTGGTGCTTGGGTTGATATGGTGAGTGAGTGTGTTAGTTATGCAGGAATGGCAGGGATGTTTTATTGTTATAAGCCATGATGGTATCGCCTTTTTTATATTTATTCCATGTGGATAGATATTTATAAATAAAAAACATGTATTTAAGAAGTAACACTCTGAATTGTAGAATATCAACCCTAGGTTAATACATTGATATTAAAGGTGGTTTAAACTCTTCTTTAATGGTCTGAACTAAAAAAGGAGAGTTTAATGAAAATTCATGAGCTGAAAATACAGGGCTTTCGTCGTATAAAGAGAAGCAACTATAAAGTTGGGTGATGCGACATTTCTAATTGGTTCTAATAATGCGGGTAAAAGTACAACATTAAAAATTATAGAATGCTTGCTGTCGAATAAAAAACAATTAGACCAACGAGATTTCTATTCTGAAATTGATCTAGAAACAGGTGAAACTAAGGTCATTGAACGAAAAATTGTAATTGAAGCTGAATTTCGGGATTTACCATCGAATGCAGGGGAATGGCGAGGGTTTAAAGGGCGTATTTTTAAATACAAGGGTGCAAATGGTAATGCGGATGGTTTATCTATTTTTTATCGAAAAACCTATGAAATTGGTAAAGATGTTGTCGTAGAACTCAAAAGTTTAAAGCGGGAAATAAAACCCGAATTTATTAAATGTAAAAAACCCCAAGATTTTATTGATGCTGGTGTTAATAGCAATTTAGTTGATGAATTATTTAGTGTTTTAGATAAGAATATTGCAGCAAAAGATAAAATAAACCTTGAAGCAATAGATGATATCTGGAATGTATCTGATGAAGAAGACTGGTTTTCTAATCCAGGGGGGATTCCAGGGAATGTCTTAAGTAAATTACCAAAATTTTTGCTTATTCCCGCCGATTCATCTGCTCACGAAATAAATGATGTCAAATCTGGGGTTCTTGGAAAAACCCTAAATGAGTTATTTGAAGATGTTAGATCTACATCTGAAAACTATAAAGAGGCACAAGTACATCTGAATAAACTTGCTAAAGAGCTTGATCCGGCAGATACAACATCTGAATTTGGAAAAATGATGGTTTCTTTGAACTCGGTGCTCTCAAGTGTATTTCCTGATACTCAAATACATGCAGTCGCTGATTTAACCGACCCCAAGGTATTAAAACCCTCTTTTGAAGTTGAAATGTCAAGTAATATACGGACGACAGTGGAGAATCAAGGAACTGGCATGGTTAGATCAGCTGTTTTTGGTCTACTTCGTTTTAGACAGCAATGGTTAAATAAAAAAGAAAATGATGATAAAAGAAGTTTGATTATTGGATTTGAAGAGCCTGAAATTTATCTTCACCCAAGTGCTGCAAATCAACTAAGAGATACGATTTATGAATTATCTGGAGATAATACACAAATAATAGCAACAACACATTCTCCTTACTTAATTGACATATCACGGAAACCTAGACAGATATTAAACCGTTTTCATTACGAAAATAGCCACACAACAGTTACGCCATTCTCTGTATCAGATGAATATAAAAAACTTGAAGGTGATGATAAGCAACATGTAAAAATGCTTTTGAGACTAGATGATTATGTTTCTAGGGTATTTTTTACTAAACGAGTTATTCTTGTTGAAGGTGACACTGAAGATATTGTACTAAGAGAAGCTATTAGTCGGTTACCAGCAGATATACAATGCAAAATAAAATCGAATTGTGAGGTAATTAAGGCGAGAGGTAAAGCTTCAATTATTGGTGTCGTTAAATATCTTAATGCCTTGAATATAGATTGTTTTGTTATTCATGATCGTGATGCTGGTTGTGCTAACGCTGAAAATTTAATCAACCAATAGTGAACATTGTTGGTGATTCAAATAAAGTAGTTATGCTTGAAGAATGTATGGAAGATTTGTTGGGTTATCCAGCTCCTTCATCAGAAAAACCATTTAAAGCTTACAAGCATACGCAAACATGGGGTCCTACATGGAATGATGTTCCAGAAAAGCTTCGCTCAGTCCTAAACAAGGCATTTGCTGAATATATACAGTAAATGCCTTGTATCAATAATCAATGAGGTATTAATATAGCTGTTTCACTATTGTAGTCTAAGAGTTGGAACGCCTTTTATACTTATAAATAAAAGGCATAAAATGCTTGCAGAGCAGTTATTGTGTTTGTATACTTACCTTACAACTTACCCTCCTTCCACGCGTGGCATTACGACCCCTGGAGTTGGGAGAATGAACCGACCTTAGTGTCGGTTTTTTCATTTCTATAACTGCATAAAAAGAAAGTAACGTGATTACACGAATCTATATTGACGGATATAACTTATATTTTGGGTGTTTAAAAAATACTCCGTATAAGTGGCTTGACCCTGTTGAATTATTCCGAACTAATTTATTAATTCGATGTGGTGTTCCGAACAGTCGATTGCATCCTGATTGCGGTATAAAATTTTTCACGGCTGAGATTTCATCCAAAGCTTCATCTGATCCTAATTCTGTAAATGACCAGCGAGCATATCATCAAGCCTTGCGCGTGCATTGTGCTGGAGATTTGAATACCACCAAAGGCAATTACTCTATCGATAAAGTGAAATTCCCTAAAGTGGAAAAAGATGATGAGGATAAGGACAAAGAGCCGAGAGATTGTACTCGGGTTAAAGTCTGGAAGATGGAAGAAAAGCAGAGTGATGTTAATGTAGCTCTTGAAGCTGTCTATGATGTTGTGATGGATACCTCAATTGAGCAAGTTGTTTTTGTTACTAACGACACAGACATTCTTCCTGCTTTAAAGAAAATTAAATATCATAATGATCTAGGAGTTCGTGAACCAGTCAAAATAGGTCTGGTGATTCCGCGTAGACAACATGATGACGATCGTCGACCAAATAAAGAGCTTAGTAATATAGCTGATTGGACGATATCCTATATATTTGAAGACGAGCTCAAAAGATCACAATTACCTTGCCGAATAGCATCACCTAAAAGAGCGCCAGCGATTAAGCCGACGAATTGGTTTAGATTCCCAGATAAAGTCGCAGAAATCTTAGAGATATTGTCAGCTGCTGATGTTGAACGTTCTATTCCTCGTGCATGGAATTGGTTGTCTAAACCGACTCCAATAGTTGAGGGACTCCCTATTTTAGACGTAAATCCAGATCAATTAATGGATCATGAAGAAGGCTTAGAAGCTGTTAAAAAACATGTTTTAGCATATGCTGAGTTTAGGAGAGGAAATCCGCGCTAGGTAATAAAATATACTAGCAGGGATCACTTTTACTAAAAGTTAGTTATTATAAAATCGAAAAAGTTTGGGTTAATGTAATCCCTGTGCTCATCAGTAGTTAACTAGATCTAACAGAATCCCAAGTTATGGGCAAGAATATCCAACAGGATCCTAGTATTTATCACTACTGCAAAGACATCTCAAGGAATTCAAAATCCTCTTCCGAAAGGAGTGACGGTTCAAGTCCGTCCTCGGGCACCATATTTAAGTAATAGAGCCTCAGCTAACGCTGGGGCTTTGTTGTATCTGGCACAATGAAAAACTTATCTAGTACTCCCTTAAGTCATATCCCTAATAAACTCACGTTATTACCCTTAGAAAATTCACTCCTGTCCATATCCGGTACTTTCGCATGCAGAATCTGTGCGCAAGGGGATCTCACACGATCCAACACCGTCTTGTTGGGGGTGAGAAGTGAAGTTTGAATAGGTTTTTTTATCAGTTTAATAATGTCTTTAGAACAATGTTTTTGACTTAGATTATTACAAGTACGGTTTATCATTAATATATTGAAAAATATGTTTAATTTAATATGTTTAATTTAATATGTTAAGTATTAATATGTTTTAATTGTAAGATAGGAATGTCAGAATTTATGAGCAAATTTAATATTTTTTTGCGTTATTCTCACTTATAAATTCTTCAGGATACCTAATAGTTGGTTATGTTGCTCCTACTCATTTGCCAGTAAATGTTTGGTTTGTATTAATCTAAATTATTTTATCCATATTTTTATTTTTAACAGGGTTATCAAGAGTTAATAAGCTCATCAAAAGTAAACGTCTTGCTACTTTACACATATATGCAGTGATATTTTTTATACTTTTATGATTGGGGTATTATTTAGCTCAAAAATAAAACTACATAGCTTTGCTGATGCGATCTTTGTTGCAGCTGTATGATATGTTCTATAGCCTAAAGACCCACCTGATTCATAAATATTCCCCCTTTTTAACTCTTCTGTAGCTTGTAATAACATTAAACTATTACTTTATTTCTCGTTTATTTTTATTTTTGTGTTATGTTATAACAATACTTTTCGTTTACATTGATAGATTATGCTGGACTTATCCTCACACCTAAAAGCCTTTTCTATATTGGCTTTGCTTTGCACTTTATATTTGGGTGTGATGACAGTTAGCCATGAAAGCAGTTTTGATGAGGATTACCATCATACACACCAGTGTGAGATGTTTTCAGGATTACAGCTAGGATTAGTACCAGATCTTGCTCTTCCCGGTGTTATACCTGTTAAAGCTGCGGTGTTTATACAGGAAACTCCCACCCTCCATTCAACGCTCCCTACCAACCGAAGAGCGCGTTCACCACCACGATTCCTAAATTCATTAACTTAAATCATACCCGTTAATTTATATTTTGGAATAATCATGATAGCTAAATCAAAATTGGCTGCACTAGCAGCTTTATGCGCGTCTACGGGCGTTTTTGCAGATCACCACGGTACAGAAGAAACAAGAAACCACCAAGCGCACGTGCATGGTGAAGTGAGGTTTGATATAGCCCAAGAGGGTAAAGATTTGATCTTAGCCATTTCCGCTCCTGGTGCTGATATTGTTGGTTTTGAGCATGCCGCTGAGACTGCCCAAGAAAAAGAAATTCTGAAACGGGCTTTAGCTCGTTTAGAAACACCAGAACATTTATTTTCCTTTGAGCAAGTTGCCCAATGCAAACTCAGCGATAGTTTTATTGAACAATCTCTTTCTGCTCATGATGAAGACGAGCACCATGGCGAAGATAAG